>JAEYTP010000143.1 GCA_023433945.1 Bacillota bacterium
ACAGTAAGCGTATCGGATATTTTGGCATACAACTGCTCGTTTGTCATATTGCCTCTATAAATCTGATTATAGACTTCTCCATCCTTTATAAACAGTATACGGTTTGCAGTGCTTGCAGCCTTGATGCTGTGGGTAACCATCAAAATCGTTTGTCCTTCACTATTGATTGCAGAGAATATATTTAGTAGCTTGTCTGTTGCCTTTGAATCAAGGGAACCTGTAGGCTCATCGGCAAGTATAATTTCAGGGGAAGTAATGAGTGCTCTTGCCACAGCGGTACGCTGCTTTTGTCCACCTGATACCTCATAGGGGAATTTGTCCAAGATGTCGCTAATGGCTAGCTTCTTTGCAATAGGAAACAATTTTTCGCTCATTTCATTATGCTTTTTACCTGAAAGTACTAATGGCAGAAATATATTATCCCTAATTGAGAAGGTATCAAGAAGGTTAAAATCCTGAAATACAAAGCCCAGCTTGTTTCTGCGAAAAGCGGATATTTCCTTATCTTTTATTGATGTAATACTCTTACCATTAAGCACAACATCACCACTAGTTGGTTTATCGAGTGATGCGAGAATATTCAGAAGTGTGGTTTTACCTGAACCTGATTCGCCCATAATGGCTACGTATTCTCCTGATTCTACCGAAAAGTTAACATTGCTAAGTGCTAATACTTGATTACCACCAAAACGCGTAATATATATTTTTTTTAAGTTTTTGACCTCCAATAATGGCATATCTCATTCCTCCAAAATCTTGATTATGTATAAATTTTATTAAAATTGCTGATATGCCTCCATAATTTAACCTTACAAAAATAAATACAACCTTACATTATTGTAAGGGGGTGATGCAATTATAGAACCTAGTATTACTATGTTATAGCTAGAGGAGTATGGTGCAATTATAAAATAAAGTATTACTTATAATAGCTTTAAGCGTGTTACTACAAAGCAATTTATGGCTACTCGAAGATTGTTTGATAAGAAGATAAATCCAAAGTGACCTTAGTGCCACCCCCCACAACAGAGGATATTTTCATCTGGTGAGATAGCTTATCAACTATCCTTTTGCATAGATATAGGCCCAGACCTGTTGATTTTTTATCCATTCTGCCGTTATAACCTGTGAAACCCTTTTCAAAAATTCTAGGTAAATCTTCCTGGCTAATGCCAATACCCGTGTCTTCTATGACAAGGTTTTTATTGCCTTCTACAAATATTTTTACAGTACCGTTGCTGGTATATTTGATTGCATTGGACAAAAGCTGTTCTATTACAAATGTAAGCCACTTCTCATCAGTTATTACTTTTACTTCTAAATCTTTTATTTCTAAACTAACCTTTTTATGAATAAACATGGGTGCGTACTTTTTGACAGCCTGTCTTACAATACTATCAAGAGAATATTGCTCAAGCTTTAAGTCGGAAGAAATAGAATCAATACGCAGATATTGGAGGACTACCTCTGCATAGCGCTCTACTTTAAATAATTCATGTGAAAGCTGTGAGCTATAAGTAGAGGGATTAGCCTGCAGAAGCACACTCATTGCTGCGATGGGTGTTTTTATTTGATGAACCCATAGAGTATAAAAGTCTATCATCTCAGTTTTACTAGCATCTGATTCCATTATAAGTTTGCGTTGATAGTCAAAAAGATGGTGGATAAGCTCTTGATAATCCTGTTCTATTAGGTCAGCCGAGCGTGGTAGTTCATCTAGTGTGATGTTAATGCTTTTCATCAAACGGGTAAGGTGCCAATGTTTTTTTGAATACTTTATCAGGTCAAAGATACTTAATATAATAATCAGAATCATGCATAATAAGCCTGCATAAAAAACTGCTGCGGTGGGTAGAGAATATAGATAGAAAACTACACAAAAGATTGTGCAGCAAATCAAAAATATTGCTATTATCATTAACCTATTCCTTAAATAGCTAAGTAGCATTTTAAATCACCATATATCCTATACCTTTTTTTGTTTCAATAAAGTCATTGAGACCAATATCTTCTAACTTCTTACGCAATCTTGTCATGTTTACAGTCAGTGTATTGTCATCAATGAAGCTGTCACTTTCCCACAGCTTAAGCATAAGAGCATCACGGGTAACAGCAGTACCTGCGTTTTCCATAAGAATTTGAATCAGTTTGAAATCGTTCTTGGTGAGCTCTATTCTATTATCCTGGAATGTAAGTGTGGCATCGTTTAGGTTAAGAATAACGCCCTTGTGCTCAATAGCGTTCAGCTGACCGCCAAAGGAGTATGCACGTCTTATAAGTGCCTGAACCTTTGCTGCAAGCACTGTCAAATCGAATGGCTTAGCAATAAAATCATCTGCACCCATATTCATTGCCATTACTATATTCATGCTGTCACTAGCAGAAGAGATAAATATAATTGGCACCTTTGACAGCTTTCTTATTTCACTGCACCAATGATATCCATTAAAAAAAGGAAGGCTTATATCTAGTATAACCAGCTGGGGATCATATTCAACAAAGCGTGACAATATATCCTTGAAGTCAGTAAAAAAGTTTGTCTCGAAATCCCACTTTGCAAGGTGAGTAGCAATTGATTGTGCAATTGTGATATCATCTTCCACAATTAAAATCTTGTGCATTGGTTCCTCCTAATATATTACATGCTTTATTATTCTTATGTAATTATACATTGTTTATGTGGTATGTAATTATACAGTGTTTATGTAGTATATAAGCTGCATGGGCTAGGTAATTTGCCATTAACTATTATATCATAATATGGAAGAGGGATGTTTAGGATGTACAACTTCAAAATAATGAGCACTTCTGCTGAATATGACAATAATCCGTGACGATATCTCCTGCAATTTTATTGAATAACCGCTTATATTTCTTTGGTGGCATCCATTTGAGCCCACAGAGTAAATGTTCGTATTTATCATGTTGAACGTATTACTTTTTTCGAGTAAAATTAAAGTTAGAAAATAAAATTACCGGCGATCTGGCACTTTTTACAGCGCTAGGTCGCCGTTACTGCTTATTTGAGGGAAATCCTCTTTTGAAAGATCTCCCGACTCTGAAAAAGAAATATCAATAGGGGGGTGCCTAATGAGAAAAATAAGAACTTGGACATTGGTCATTACGTTCTTGATTGCCATTATTGATTCGGGCGTTATGTGCTTGAAGATTTATGATGGAGACTACAATATTATCGCAGAAGCCTACATAGCATCGGCTTGTCTAATTGTTATACTTGTATGTGCCATATCCAAAGTGTTCACAGATAAATGCCCACACTGTGGAAAGATGCGTGTATCCAACGGAAAGTTCTGCCCACATTGTGGGAAAGAACTCTGAAAAGACAATATCTTGCCTTCTGGAACGAATGGTACAGGCGCAGAAAAGGAAGTACCTAAGAGTTAAAATTAGCTATACATAAACGGAGGATAACCCTATGAAGAAATCAATTAGAAATATTTTAATCAGCTCGGCAATAACTATTGCGTTGGTAATGGTTCTCAGTTTAACAGCTTGCTTTAGCAACGAAAGCGATACAGAAACCAAATCCTTATATGTACAGGGATTGGAAGTGGTTCAGCTTATGTCTGAAATGACACAGACCGAGGAATATGTGGACATCCATACCGGAAACAGCGAAATCAAAGCAGTCATTGAGAAAATAAGTATTGGCGATTATTCTGCGCCAAAAGCCGTTTATTCTATTTCTATTACCGACGAGAATCTTGCGGCAATGACGGAACTAACCAATCTGGACAATGCTTCTGAGGAATTAAAAAACTTCCTGATGCAGAGAGTTCTGGGCTCCCTGATGACACAAATCAACGGTATGAGTGGAGTTGCAAACTTAGCCGCAGCCAGCGTATGTACCGTTGGAAAAACTTTTGTCGATGAAAATGCTGATGGCAATGTAATCTATCTGTACACCTATGAAAATGCTACTCCGGTAGCTGTAACTTTCACAGTTGGCGAAGATAAAGCAGTTTCTGCCACTGGTGTTTTCGTGATGTACGACGGATTCACTTGCGGTTCTGCTGATGAAATTAAATCTTTCTTCAGCGATATTACCATTGAGGTTACAGAGGTTCTTCCTGAAAAATAAAATATGGACATAATGAGGACGGCAAGTATCCTTAATTGAATATCACAACTCTTGAATTGTGAAATATACCTTATATTTGATTTAATTGAGGGTAACTTAATTAATATCATTATTTCGAGGTTTATTTAATTTATATTTTTTTAAAGTTTTTAATAAAATATTAAATCTTTCAAGAGGACTCTTTATGGTAGAAGTATTTAAAACAATAGATGGACGTCTGTCACGAATAGAAAAGATTGAAGAAGGGGCATGGATTAATCTAACACATCCGACTGAAGAAGAAATTGCGGATGTGCAGCAGCTTCTCAGCATTGAAACAGACTTTCTAAAAGCTCCATTAGATGAGGAGGAGCGATCAAGAATTGAAAGCGATAATGGTCAGACACTTATCCTTGTTGATGTTCCCGTAATAGAGAAGGAAGGCAACAAGAGCATATACACTACTATTCCATTAGGAATTATTCTCATAAAGCATGCGATTGTGACGGTATGCTTAAAAGAGAATACCATTATCAGAGACTTTGTGGACGAGAGGGTAAAATCCTTTCTGACGCAGTATAAAACCAGATTTGTTTTGCAGATTCTATACAGGAATTCTGTGAGGTATCTTCAGTTTCTGAGACATATTGAGAAGATTAGCAATAAAATCGAGAAGGACCTCCACCGTTCTATGAGGAACAAGGAATTGATACAGATGCTAAGGCTAGAAAAGAGCCTTGTGTACTTTTCTACATCCCTTAAGTCAAATGAAGTGGTGCTAGAAAAGCTTATGAAATACGAATATATTAAGTATTATCCTGAAGATACAGACCTTCTTGAAGATGTAATTATCGAAAACAAGCAGGCTATCGAGATGGCAAATATATATAGCAGTACCCTTAGTGGAACAATGGATGCATTTGCATCAATTATTTCAAATAACCTCAACATAGTGATGAAGTATCTTACATCTGTAACCATAATAATGGCTATACCTACAATGCTATCAGGCTTTTTTGGCATGAACGTACCCATACCCTTAAGTAATAATGCAAATGGATTCTGGATAATAGTAGCCATGACCATAGTTATTTGCATTTTAGCAATTTTATTCCTAAATAGAAAAAATATGTTTTAGAATGTGCTTAAATACGGCATTTATATCATTACGTTTTCTTTACAATAAGCATTGTAACTAAGTTAAAAATCTAGTTATGTCGATATAATAGATAACTATTGCTGTCATGTTTTGTAAATGATAGATTTTAAATATTAAATATCTTTATGTTTAAATTAAAGATAGTAGTGCTTTTAGGGGGAAACTTATGAGACCAATTCGTACTAGAAACAAGCTAATATCAGCCATTATTATTATCAGTATTCTGCTTCCTATGTTCACAACAGTGCTTACGCCAGTATTTGCAGCAACAGCGTCTATAAAAGTATATATTGATAAGTATGACAAGTCTACAGGGACTGTTAATATAAGGTGGGATGCTGTTCCAAATGTAACTAGCGGAACAATAGAATACCATGTGCCAACAGGAGTTGGTAGCAATTATGAGACTATTAATACCCCAATAGATATTACTAAAAATACTGCTACTATTGAAAATATAAAGGCAGATATAATTTATGATTTTCGCATACAGTTAACTGATAGAAATGGACAGAACTTTAGTGGGATACAGTATTTTCTCTCACAAGTATCCTTCTTTTCAGAGCAGGTAGACCAACAGCCAGTTAGTGTTGATGGAGGTGGCGTAGAATCAGGAGTATTACCTTCGCTAAAGCTTACATGGAATATGCCTATGGTATTTAATGGCACCAGAATGGAATACGCAAATCAATCTCTTTCTATAATGGATGCTTCTATTAGGAAGCTGAACTTCAGCATTAATCTCAAAACAAACAAGGCATTAGCAAGCATAAGTGTCAAGATGGATGATGCGGGTAGTTATACTGCAAGCATCTCTGGCGATACCAACCTTGCAAGGTATTCAAGGGTTAAGTGGGACCCGGTAAAGGGACAGTTATCATTTTACATATTAGGAGTTAAGGATGCATCCACACTAGCACCTTCAATTGATGCAATCAGAAATCCTGCGACAGGAGCAGATATATTACCACAGCCAATTTCAGCTGCAGGAGACAATTGGTTTGTTTTACCGCATTCCGAAATTCTGCCTGGCACCGTATATCAAATGACTATGAACACTATGTTCCTCAGTAGTTTAGACCAATATGTGGGCACTGTTGCAGAAGGCCTTACAGAAAATCCACTTTCAGGTCCAGTAGATTATACATATACACCCATCCGGTTTATGTTGACTAAGGATTCCTTTGATAATGTGTATGTTCGAATATATCGCATCAGTCAGGGAAATGTGAGTATCCCTAGATTGTACTACGAAGTTCAGACCAGTAATGTTCCTTCCGATCAAGACACAAGCTGGACAGTCAGAAAAAAGCTGGATGATACCTATTTTAGCGGTGAGTATGCCATAACAGTTGTTTCAGGCATGAATCCCCTAAATACCGTCTACTATCGTATCGCTGTAAAATCAGACAGTGTTTCCGACAGACTGATGTCTCTTAAAATGCCATATAAGATGAGTGATGACGTTGCTAGACCACCGGTTCCTAGGAATATTAGTGTTACGAAGGTTGACCTTGCACTGCCAACTTCTTCGGTAATAACTGACAAGTCCTCAAACATTACTATTTCATGGGATAAACCGGCAAACTGGGAACAGATAAAAGGACAATTACAAAACGATATATATTATCATTTCCTTTTAAATATAGATCCGAAGGAACTGGACTTAAACCCACCCCCGATGCTTCAGGCAAATGGTAAGGACTACGGCTTGTTCCCGGTTAAGTATAGGCTTGTGAAAGCTGTTAGCGCAAATTCACCTAACATTGTAGACAGTGGTTCAAAGCTTACATATACTATCAAGGGTTATGAACTGTTCAAGGGTGAGGATGAAAATGGAACATCCTTTACAATGCAGAATGCTGAAAACTATCCCTCATACCTATTACCAAATAAAACATACTATATGCAGATGTACACTACACTTGCAACGGACAGGGATACTACAAATACCTCCAAAATGTCCGACAGGTCTCTAATAACTAGCTTTACTACTCTGTCACCAACAGGCAGAGATGTTCCTATCCCTAAGTATCTTGAATGGGTAGAAACAACTGTTAAACCAACAAGTGTAACTGATCCTGCTGAAGCTACCATAAAAATACGTTTTGACGATTTGACGATTGAATGGCCCAACTACACGACAAATCCAAGTACTAATGATGCCATGTTTTATGATGTCTATATGTCAAACAGGCCGGACTCAAATTCAGGAGTACTTATAGGGTCAACAGATCCTTCATTTATTGGGGATGTTGAATTTACAAAGCAGGTTTTAGGTACTACGACGTGGGTTTATGCTACAATTAATAAGTTTACTACATCCAGAAATGTAGCAGCTTTTGGGAAGTCTCTTTCACCAAACTCTACCTACTATTTCTATATAAAGGTACGTTTGAAAATGGTGAATGAGAACACTGAAAAAGAGTCACTTAGTACTCAGTTGCTTTCAGTTACGACACCTACGGGAGAAGCAGGTAAACCCGATGACGATGCAAAAAGACCATTAGCGCCATCTGATTTTGCCATTGCAATAGACCAAAATGGTAATCCTATGGTAACAGGGCAAACAGTTACCTTTGAATGGACAGTAAAAGAGAATACAGCAGCATATGATTTGATCAGCACTACTGACTTTGTGCAACCTGATGCATTGATTACAGATCCGAATATCATGCTAGACCCTACTTATTTAAGCTTTATTAGCGCATTTGGGAATAAGGATAACAATATTGATAACAACAAAGACAAGCTTACACTCGATCCTAATTTCTCACCGCTGCCAGCAAATTTTGAATACAACAGCGTTACAAAGAAATGTAGATATACAATAAATACCTGGCTTTACCCAAACAAGATTTATTACTTCAGTATACGCTCGCAAACAACAGATTCAAAGGGTGTTCGTTCTAGCGTATGGATTTCCATACCTGTTACTACATCACTTATTGAAAGCCCTACGCAGCTACAAGTAATTAATGATTGTGAGTTACCTTTTTACTGGTATGATACAATGCCAAACACAACGACTGAAAGTTATAAAATACTGCTAAAAGCTCTAGGTCAAGCGGATTATACCGTGATACCAAAATCACAGTATTCCATTGTAAAGGACGGAAGCATCTTATATGGAAGGTTATTTAAGCTAAAGCCCAATACAAAATATGATATCAGAGTGGTGAGAGCCTCCAATAATGAGGTGCTAGGTAACTTTTCTAAATATACGCGAAATGACTATAACAATATTGAAATAAAGTGGCAGGGTTTTTCTGTTGATCCGTTTACGGGATATGAGATTGCAATAAAAACAGAAGACGATACCGATTACATAGTTCTAGACAACAATGCTGACCTTGAGCAGTATGTGGATATAACTACAAATACTTACTCCTATTATATTGAAAAGGATATAAAAACTGTAGGGACTAACAAGTATACCTTTAACGCTCGAATTAAACAAGTGCCAATAAGGATGCCGGACGGTAGTATAGATCCTCAGCCCCTCAAATCTAACACAAAGTACTATATTAAGGTAAGGGCGTACAAGATTGACCCAGCAAATGCAGTAAGTATTACACCATCTAAGTACGTGGGACCTGTTAATACCAGAACGGAATTCAATCAGGAGGATTATGACGATACTGATGATAACCTTAATGTAACTGCTAAATTCTTAGATAAGATTGGCAAGCTAGAACAAGAGGTGTACTTTGTTGTAGGAAAAGATAATAACACGGTAAATAAGGTTTTGGTTAAGGATGAAAGAATATTGAACATTCTTCAGGGCTATGGCGTATTTACCTGTACCATTGATCTTTCAAAGCTGAATACTAATGTTAGTACCGATGAAGTATATCTGGGACAAAACGTGTTAAAGGCAATGAAGAAATACAACAAGAGCATTATTATTAAGTCCAATACTGTAGAATTTACTATACGACCCGATACTTTTGATGTTTCTAATTCTCAGGTATTCAAGAACATCTTAGCTACTAGTTCTAATAAGGATGCATTGCTAAAACTCAAAAACACAAGTAGCTCAGTTCAGCCAACAGCACCAACTGGAACCACAGCAGCTTCAAAGATGAGCACATTATCAGTAGATGCATTAGGCAGCAGACAAACTATGAGTACAATAAGCAGCAGTATCAAGGATAAGTTGTACAATGATAAGACAGGTTTAGTACAGAAGAAGGTACAGGTTATAAAAAACCCAAATAATACAAGTGTATCTGGAACAGCTGATCAGGTCTCCAAGTACCTTGACCAATTAATAGGTGAAGTTGAAAATGAGCTAAGTTACTATATAGAAGACTACTTGTTTGGAAGGAGCAGTATCCAGGGGGTAATATCAGACTCTAACAAGCTGACTCAGTTTGATTCTGCGCTAGGAGTTAAGTTGCCAGTCAGCGGTACCGGAAGTGTAAGTCCATATGTCATATACCAAAATGCTCAAAGCTGGAAGAAGCTTGAGAATAACGTCAAGCAGGAGGGCAATTACCTGGCATTTTTTGTGACTGCACCCGGAAAGTACACTGTTTTCTCCTCAAAGAACACAGGTGACACAGTGGATTCCTCAAGTGCTATGAAACCATATATAACAAAGCTCTCTGCCAAATACGATTTATCAAAGGTTTTCTCTGGGGTAGATAGCTCATTTAACACCCAGCTCAATGTTAATGTTAATGAGGCTGTACTTATGTATCAGGTTCTCTCAGGCATTGATATCGAGGCAGGCAAGGATTCAAAGCAAATGGCAAAGCAGATGGGACTGGATAAAATTATTAATGTTACAAATATAAACAAGACACTTACCAGACAGGAAGCTGCAGCAGTTATTATAAAGCTTTATTGCCAGAAGACTGGTGCAGACTATGACAAGCTCAGGATTATGTATAACAAACCAATCAAAGATGACAGCTCTATATCGGATAGGTATGCTAATGCGGTGTATGCATGTATGGCTATGAAGATATTTGAGTTGGACTCAAAAGGCAACTTTAACCCTTCTAGCATTATAACCAGAGGAGATTTTGCTGTTGCTGTTCAGAAGATGCTTGAGGCTGCGGGTGAGTAGCCAAAGGCTTTAGAAATAAGTTGTACTTAAAGTTTGAAAGTAAGGATGATTACAAGATGATATTCATGCTTGTATGACTGCTTAAAGTTATGGAAGTAAGTAAGGATGATTGCAAGATGATACTCATGCTTGTATGATGAAATATATTTAAAGGATGATATTTATGAAAAGAATAAGATTGCTTGCAGCAATAACTGCATTTGCATTTACACTAACTACATACTGCTATGGAACAGCTCAGGCTGCTACTACTATTCCAACTCAGCCATCACCTCAAAAGCTTGCTATTACTGCACTCAATCCAAATTCTGAGCCGGCAATAGGATATAGTGCTGCTGATGGCGGTGCATCAGGATACTATGCTGATATTGGATGGGCGTCGGTAGCCAATCCATCTAATATATCTATCACCGGTAAGTATGTAAATATCTATCTTGAAGAGCAGGCAAAAGGGTATAGGGCTGCTAAGCCTTCTGTACTCAAGGAGAAGGATATTCCAGCTGATACAGCAGCTGTTAGATTGAGAAATCTGAATTCCGGTACCATATATAAGGCTAGTGCTAAGGCTTATTATGAGTACACAGAGGGTACTAATAATACAAGACTAAAATCAGATGAATCTGCATCCTCCAATACTGTAAAGTTTCTTACAGATATTAAACTACAGACTATTACATGGGGAACTAATCAGGTAAAAATAATTTGGGATGATGTTTGGAATGAAGGCAAACGTGTCTCGTACAAGCTTTATGTATCTGAAAACAAGGATTTTGCCAATACTTTACCTATTTATATAACCGATGAACAGATTAGTGACAATGGTCCTGTTAGATTAAATCAGGCAGATGGTACCCTAGAATACATTCATAACGTTAAAGATTCCGGAAGGGTATACTATGTAAAGGTTGAGCCTGAGATATCAGACCCTGAAATCAAGAAAAATCCATCCTCGCCTACTTCCATAGTAAGTACATATATACTGGTCAAAACAACCAAGCTCTCAACTAGTGATGCAGGTACTATATGGAGATTAGATTGGAGCCCTGTAGTTACAGGCATTTCAACATCTGATATAAAGGTATCCTATCAAATCGACAAGTATGTGGGAAATGTCCCTATACCTATGCTGATAGAAGATAGCAATACCACTTTTATTACGGTACCGCCCGATGAAGAAGTCAGTTACTATATAATCAGAGCAAGTGTAACTAAGAATGGAATGCCTTTATACCCTGACAATGTTAAAATACTATCGGATAAAATAATATTAAAGGACCAGGAAGTACCCGCAACACCTCCAACACCTGAAATAGTATCGGAGTTCAAGGATTCTGCCGGAAACTACATTATTGCATATAGCGATATTAAAAGTGAGGTTGATGGAAGCATTATCAAAAAGGGTGAGCTGGGGAAAGAAACAGCTACCATCCTGTGGAGAGCACCAAAAAAGGCTGACGGAAGCATAGATACAAGCATAAAGTATGATATCTGGCTTATAACTGACCCGAGTAAAATAGACGCACCAGGAAATAGTGATGTTCTAGTAACTAACTTTATTCCTTCAGATAACAACTATGTTAAGGACCCCGCAAACAATAACGCAGTAATAGGCTACAAATATAAGTTAGAAGGCCTTGCTGCCAACCATACTTATTACTTCAAAATAGTTGCCAAAAAGACGTTTGCAGAGGAAGTAGACGGCATAATACAAAGCGTTGACAGAATAAGTAATCCATCTCTTAAGGTAGTAATTACACTTGCAGGTGGTGCTATTGATAGACCGCTTCTTCCTTCTAATCCACCGCTTGAGATAAAGAAGGAAAACGAAAAATACCTTATAACAGACAAGCAGGTTACAATATTGCTCAAAAACAGGTGGTATGAGCAGTTTAATGCTGGTACCGGTCAATGGAGTTTTATAAGAGCGGACAAAACAACCCTCAACGATACCCCACCATATGACCCTACAAAAAACCCTCCTGATGACTTGAATTACAGAAAGGTAGAATATGATGAGGGTGTGACATTATCAGTAGGCTGTGTTGAGTACTACGAAGGCATTGATATCAATTCAATAACTACATATGCACTAGAAAAGGTAAGTACCAATGCAAACGACCCCGGTGAGGATCAGACATTAAACGCCCCTGAAAATATACCGTCAGAAACTAACCCTCCGGTTTATAAAAAGCACAATGTAATAGTACCGGTACAAAACTTAAAACCAAATACAACTTATATATTGTGGGTAAGAGCGGTTCGTGATGGGACAACTCCGCTTGTTTCAGAGCCTTCCAATCCAATAATATTTACTACAATGCCTACCAAGGAGCAGATTGTAGAAAAGCCTATTGTTCCGTCCTTTAACTATTCTTACGTTGCAGATAATTATGTAGATTTAGGCTGGACATATAAAGATAACAATACCTACTACATCAAGTATGGCACAGTGGATGATATTTCAAAGGCTACTGGAGATATAACAGTTACTGCTGAGCAAATCAAGGCTTCAGGTGTTAATTATGTCAGAATTCCAGGTCTTAGCCCTGATACTCAGTACTATTTTTGGATACAGGCAGAGGCTTTTAGCAGCGACAGATCACAGAGCAAGAAATCTGAATGGAGTGATTCTCTTACTCTCAGAACGGCAAAGGATATTCCGCCTTCGACCCCAAGAGGCTTTGGTGTAAAGAATACCGCGGATGCGGTAGGTAAGAATTATATTACCTTTGAGTGGATAAAAGAGGAAAACATATCCTATGTGCTTGAAGTTGCAAGCGGTGTAGATTACTCCGATGCAAAGAAGTATGAGGCAGGAAGTACTTCTGAGTTTAAGGTTGATGGGCTTAAGTCCAATTATCGATACTTTGCAAGGTTATATGCTGTTGATAATACCAAGAAGCTTACGTCCTTGCCTACAAACAGTATTTCTGTAAGGACATTGAGAAGCAGTGATGACTATGATTCTGACCAGGATATAGACAATGTTATATCGGGTGATATAGTTGAAAAAGGAACTTCTTTGGTTAATGGAGTTTGGACTGTAAAGATTGTTGGTGTAAATGCAGACAGATTGGTAGAGATAATAAAAACAGACAACAGACTTGATTACTGGGTTGATTTGACCAACCCACCTTCAACTCCAAAAGCAATAGCTGTTATTATCTCAAAGAAGGTTATGGACAATCTAGAACAATTAGGTGAAAATATATCGCTCAGGACTCAGCAGGCTGAGTACCTTTTCAAGGCTGGAGCATTGAGCATACAAGATGGGGCTGCTCCCAATGAAAAGACCTTTATATTTACCATTACAACCTCTCCTGCAAAACCAGCAACAAACCAGAGCGAGTTGGTGTTCAAAAATCCTCTTACACAGATGGATATAGCATACGACAATGGTACATCAAAGAATACAATAGCAAGGCTTACAACCTATATGCAGGTTATGCTACCATATACTGATATCAATAGTTACAAGGAAGGTACAACCAAGGGGTATGTTTACAATTCGACCTCTGGCAAATGGCAGCAGCTAGTGACATCTGCAGTTTTTAACTCGGACGTTGATAAGGGAAGTATCAATATGATAACTGAGACAACCGGATTATTTGGAGTGGCAGATATAACAAATAACTTGTACGATGACATATATGACCATCCTTACGAACAAGAAATAATAAATGTGGCATTGGCTCATAAGCTGAAAAGTGTTGATTCAAGGCTCATTTCGCCGTATGCTACGGCTACCCTTGGAGATTGTGTGAAGTTTGCGCTTGATACACTGGATTATAACTATGACAATCAGTTCATGGATACTGCTATCAAGGCAGGACTTGTTAAAGCAGGTAGCAGTGGTGCACTTAATTGCACTAGGGAGCAGGCAGCGGCTATTGCGGCGGCAGTTTATGAAATAAAATCTGCACAGAGGGCAAATGCCAGTGCTTCCTCGCTAGCAAACTACAAAGACTATAGCTCGGTAGATTCCGCGCTGGCGCAGAAGGTGGCATTTGCAGTACAAAACGGATTTGTGCCAAATGTATCAGGTCAGTACCTGTATCCTAAGCAGGCAGTCACAAGGGGTGAGGTGCTGTACATGCTGGAGAAGGCACTAGTTCTATCAGGAGAGATAGACTAGTTAACAGCACTTACAGGCTGTAATAACTCAGCAACACTTACAGGTGGTACTATCTCAGCAACACTATAATCTTGGAGGCAACATATGAAACCTTTAATAAAACGAATATCTGCTATGCTATTAGTAGCATTTATCCTAATAATAGCTTCTGTTGGTACGGTTAGTGCCAATGGTATGAGAGTTGTTACAAATAAAACAGACAAAGGGTATACAATTACCCTTACAAGCCAAGAGGCCAACAAAGGAGTAAAAATAGTAGCATATAGTATCAAAAATGCGGGCTCAAACTCGGTAAAGATAACCTACGCTCTTTCAGCAAAGGCTCCAAAAACAGCTAGTATCACTATAAATGAGAATGAGGTTATTGCTCCATTTAGGGTGTATACGGCAAATACTGACAAGCTGACTTTTCGCCCATTTAATGATACCTATGGTATTGAAGCAGACGAGTATATAACCCATTTGCATGATGTTGGAATAGTAAACGGAAATGCTGATGGAAGCTTTAAGCCCAATAATACTATTACCAGAGGTGAAGTGGCCTCTATGATGTGTGCAGCACTTAAGCTCAATGTACCTGAAACCAACTTGGTTACTTTTAGTGATACAAAAAATCATTGGGCAAAAAAGTATATAAGTGCGGTAGCCAAAAATGGAGTAATGTCAGCAAACAAGGGAAAATTCAGACCAAATGACAAAATTACCACAGCTGAAGTCAGTGCCATGATCAATAAAGCATTTACGTTTAATACTACGTCCAGCGGGGTATTTACAAAGCTTGCAAAAAATAAATGGTATACAAATGATGTACAGAGAATATTTGATTTGAAAATTTTAACTCCTCAGGACAGTATTTATAATTCCTTCAAGGAAGAGGCAAATATTTCCCGAGCAAATTTCTCAATCATGCTCAGCAGAGCGCTTTCAACTTACTAGAATACCAGAATTCACATAATCTTCTCATGTATATGACCTTTTCAAACAGGTAATAATTTTATTATCTCAAAAAAGAAAGGGCTGTATATATGAGAAGATTTTCTTTTGTGCTAATAATAATTTTTTTGGTAGCAGGTATAACCGGAGGAGTTTACTACATAAAGGTACAAAACGATAGCAGCAAAACGCCGCTTCAGGTAACAGATGCCTTTAACTACTCAGGAGCAAAAATGCTGGTTAATAACCTGTATATTTTTGTGAGGCTTCCTTCCGAATACAAGGATTTGAAAAGTCTCACGGGTATATGCGAGGAAGTGTTCAAAGAACTTGATATTACGAGGTACTCAAATAATCCACAAAGCACTGATACTCTTACAAAATCTGATTTGCAGGCTGTAAATCATGAGGGTGTAAAGGTGTCAATGCTTGCAATGATGGTAAAGGACAAGCAAAAGGTATTAGATAGATATATAACTATTGAGACCACCAGCTCTAATGATGGAAAGGCTGTAGAGATGAGAGACTCCATAGAAAGAGTCTTATTAGCTCACGACCTGAAACCAAATGTTAATTGTTGTATAACAGGAACCTTTGATGGAAGATTGGGAGATGCTCAGTTAGAAGAGATTTGTCAAAGGGTTTTAAAGGATAGTGCTGCAAAAGAGGTAAATAGCCAGCGAGATACGAGTGCAATCACTGTCTCTGCTTTCTCACCTTTAATAAAGGACACAATTAGTGTACAGGGCAAAAGTGTTAATCTCGGCTTGGTAATAAGATATAACAAGGTTGAAAACAAAACATATATGTGGGTAGCAACACCGGTTGTTAATTCTGAGTACTAATAATTTTTGGAAGATTAGGAGGAACTCGATTTGGCAAGTTATATCGTTAGAGAAAGCAGGCCATTAAAGGGTAAGGTTAAAACAAGCGGTGCAAAAAATGCGGTTCTTCCAATAATTGCAGCTTCTCTTCTAGGACAATCTCAAAGTGTTATAGAGGATGTTCCTGATTTGGAAGATGTCAGGATGATGTGTGACCTTGTAAAATTCTTTGGGGCTAATGTTAAGAGTAACAAATCTAAGTACGGCTTTTATGCTGCTGATATAAAAAACACCGTTGCACCATACGAGATTGTTAATAAGCTAAGGGCTTCATTTTTGATATTGGGCCCAATACTAGCCAGAACAGGGTGCGTTAGAATAGCATTACCAGGGGGCTGTGCCATAGGCTCAAGACCTGTAGACCTTCACCTAAAAGGCTTTAATGCGCTTGGTGCAGAAATATCCCAAGGGCATGGCTTTATTGAGGCTAACTGTGCAGGCCGGCTAAAAGGGAATAAAATATACCTGGACTTCCCAAGTGTTGGTGCTACCGAAAATATATTGATGGCAGCTACTCTTGCAGAGGGTCAGACCATAATAGAAAATGCAGCAACTGAACCAGAAATAGTTGACCTTGCTAACTACCTCAACGAGATGGGAGCATGCGTAAAAGGTGCAGGAACAGACACTATTAGAATTATTGGTGTAGAGAAGCTTACAGGCTGTACCCACTGTGTAATACCCGATAGAATTGAGGCGGGAACTTTCATGGTAGCCGCTGCAATTACAAATGGAGAAATTACCATTAGCAATGCCGTAGCTGATCATTTAAAACCTGTTATTGCTAAGCTGAGGGAAATAGGTGTCGATATACAGGAGGATACAAACTCCATATGTGTAAAGAGCACAGGGATATTAAAACCTGTGGATGTCAAAACACTACCGTACCCGGGATTTCCAACAGACATGCAGGCGCAGCTCACTGCCCTGCTGAGCACCATACCGGGTACTAGCATGGTAATAGAAACAATCTTTGAAAATAGATTCATGCATGTCAGTGAGCTAAAGAGAATGGGTGCCTCCATCAAGATTGATGGCAGAACTGCCGTAATAGAGGGCCAAAGAAAGCTGACGGGTGCAAATGTCAAGGCTACTGACTTAAGAGCGGGTGCTGCTCTTGTATTAGCAGGCTTGTGTGCAGATGGACAAACAGAGATAGCTGATATACACCATATTGACAGAGGATATGATAATTTGGAGGCTAAGCTGACCTCATTAGGTGCTAATATAAAGAGAGTAGTTGATTAAAATTTAAAATTTCCTCACTGCAGAAAGCTTTTAAAGATTCAAGTATATGGATAGTAGTATTTTTTTAATGTTATGAATATAAATAAACAATGGGACCTTCTCATTGTTTATTTTTTTTGCATGGATTTAATGTTTTCTCATACATTAGTAAAGTTAATGGTTTGGACTACCAAGTACATTTATAGGAGATACTTATGAAGTTGATTGAACGAATGAAGTGGAAAAGGACAACCGTGCCAAGACAGGCAAAATCGGTAGTGCCTAGGCAAGCTGGATTGGTAAATGAGCATAGACCACGCCTGGGTAAATCTAGGTTAACATTATTGCAGAGATACCGATTTAGGCGAAAGCTACGGCGTGACCTCAAGAATAAGTTTAAGCCCTATAAAGATAAAAAACCTGGGAAAGCAATAGGCCTCTACACTATAATTATGCTCTTGATAGTTGTAATACTTCCGGCGGCTATAGTAAAAAGCTGTGGAAGTCCTCTTCCTAATGATATTGCACAAGAGATAACGCCGGATATAATGAAGGATACCCCAAAGGATGTACCAAAAAGCGAGCAAAAACCAGGAGTGAAATACATAAAGCTGTATATGAATGATACCAACAAGGTGGTTAATGTACCCTTGGAGACATACCTGATTGGTGTAGTGGCTGCTGAGATGCCTGCTAGCTATGACATGGAAGCATTGAAGGCACAAGCGATTGCCGCACGAACATATGCGCTCTCAAGACAAGAGAACATATATAAATCATCAACTACAGACAGTGTTCATTCAGGGGCAGATGTCTGTACCAGTCCTGCCCACTGTCAGGCATGGGTTAGTAAACAAACTGCTATGAAAAGGTGGGGCATTTTGTCCGCATTCAAATACTGGAACAATATAACGGAGGCTGTAAAGGAAACAGAAGGTCAGATAATAGTATACAACGATGAGCTTATTAATCCTTTGTATCATTCAAATAGTGGAGGTAGAACAGAAGATGTAGAAAATGTCTGGGGCGGAAAAAGTGTACCGTATTTAAAGGGGGTTGCAAGTCCTGGGGAAGACTTCTCAAACGAGTATAAAAAAGAATTTACATATACCGAGCAGCAATTTATTGACGTATTGGATAAAAACGGTGTAAAGGTTGTTTCAGACTCGAATTCCAGGGCAAAAATAAATATAGGAAATTTAACTAGAACCAATAGCGGAAGGGTGGAACAGCTTAAAATAGGTGGTAGCAGCGTTTCGGGAGTTAATTTCCGTAAGTTTTTTTCATTGCCATCTACTAATTTTAGTATAAAGGTTGAAAATGGCAAAATAATAATTACTACTCTTGGGTATGGTCATGGAGTGGGTATGAGCCAATGTGGGGCCCAAGTGCTAGCCAAGAAGGGTTATACCTATGAGCAGATTCTCAAATATTATTATCTTGGTGTAAGTATACAGAAAAATTACACAAAAAAATAAGGTAGAATTAACAAAAAATTCATACAACAGCAATTTACTAAATTAACCATTAGCGCTATAATGTTTCGTATGCGAAATATATTGATACGAAACATTATTTATTTATAGGGATTAGTCGAGGTTTATTACTTACATAATTATTAAAAGAGCTATGACATAACATCGATAATTAATCCTTATGGAATTTTTGGAAGGAGGTATTTATGGAAGATATAAGCAAAAGCCTTGATGCAATAAAGACCATTAAGCAAATAATGAGAACTCTAAAAAAGGCTGTTGAGGCCGATTACAAAGAGTTGCAGCTCACAGGGCCCCAAGGATTTATGTTGTGCACGCTTGCTTGTAACGGTCCCATGAAAATCAGTGACCTCAGTGAGAAGATGGCACTTTCAAACAGCACGGTATCAGGAATTGTAGACAGATTGGAAAAACAGGGTATCGTTGAAAGAATCAGGAGTAATGAAGACAGAAGAGTGGTCAATGTTCGGGTAACAGAGCAGTTTCATAAGTGTAAGCGAGATAAAATGAGTAGAATCGAAGACATTATACAACAGCAAATGAGCGCTGCCACTCAAGAAGAGCTTGACAAGATATTAGAGGGGCTAACCATTCTCAAGACCATACTTTGTAATGATTAGTTGATGGAACAAATATTTTTGTCAATCGACTTAACATATATATTCCACAAAGAGGAGATGACGTAAGAGTGATAAAACTAGCAAGGTATTTAAAACCATTTGCAACAATACTAATCTTTGCGATAGTGTTTTTATTCCTTCAGGCAATGTCTGACTTGGCTCTGCCTGATTATATGGCAAATATAGTTAACGTAGGAATTCAGCAGGGTGGCATAGAGAAATCAGTACCCGATGCTATTACAAAGGAGAATATGAATAAATTACTTGTATTCTTGAACGATGAGGATAAAAAGGTAATTAATGATAATTATCTGCTTGTAGACAAAGATAATTCCGATTACAGCAAGTATGTTAAGGATTACCCTGCATTAGAAAAAGACAGTATCTACGTACTAAAGGATATAAGCAAAGAAGAAAAAGATGAACTTAACCCTATTATGGCAAAAGCGCTCACCACGGTGTTATTCCTAGACAAAGCAAAGGAAAACGCTAAGGATGGACAGATAGACTTGAATGGTCAGAAGGTTCCAGCAGATACTGATTTGTTTGCAATGCTTTCACAAATGCCACAGGAACAGAGACTCAAAATGTCAGAAGAAATGAACAAAAAGTATTCGGAGCTAGGAGATACAATGCTCAACCAAATAGGTGCAAATGCCGTAAAGGAAGAGTATGTTGCTTTAGGCATGGACACTGATAGCATTCAGAGCAGATATATCATTAAAAATGGCGTAATAATGCTGCTCATATCACTGCTAGGCGCTTTTTGTACAGTAGCAATAGGCTTCTTTGCAGCAAGAATTGCCAGTGGCCTTGCAAGAGATTTGAGGAAAGACGTATTTACAAAGGTTGAAAGCTTCTCTAGCAGCGAGTTTGATAAGTTCTCAACAGCATCGCTAATAACAAGAACTACAAATGATATCAACCAGGTAGCAATGCTAATAATACTAGGTGTAAGAATGGTAATTTACGCTCCGATAGTGGGTATATGGGGAGTAGTCAAGGCAGTTAACAGGAGTGTATCAATGTCATGGATTATTGCGCTTGCCGTAGCAGTACTCTTGATATTGATAGCTACAGTATTCATAGTTGCACTTCCTAAATTCAAAGCAATACAGGGCTTTATAGATAAACTCAACCTTGTTACAAGAGAAAATCTGTCAGGTATGATGGTTATTAGAGCCTTCAACACTCAGGGCTTTGAAGAGAAAAGATTTGATAAGGCAAATGTTGACCTTACAAAAACAAACTTGTTTGTAAATAGGGTTATGGCAGTCATGTTTCCAGTTATGATGCTGGTAATGAACGGTGTTACGGCTTTGATTGTATGGGTTGGTGCTCATCAGATAGCGGATTCAAGCATGCAGGTAGGAGATATGATGGCCTTCATGCAGTATGCAATACAAATACTTATGGCATTCTTGATGATGTCATTTATGTTTATAATGATCCCAAGAGCCGCGGTTTCAGCACAGAGAATTTCTGAGGTGCTGGATACACAAGCTTCCATACTGGACCCTGTACAACCCAAAAGCTTTAACAGCACTGTTAAGGGGATTGTAGAGTTTAGAAATGTAAGCTTTAAGTACCCTGGTGCAGAAGAAAATGCACTTTCTAATATCAGCTTTACAGCAGAAAATGGTAAGACTACTGCTATTATTGGTGCAACAGGTGCAGGAAAGACCACACTTATAAACCTTTTACCGAGATTTTACGATGTTACGGGTGGAGAAATTCTGCTTGATGGTATCAATATTAAAGAGGTTTCACAGCATAGTCTCAGAGAATACATTGGGTATATACCGCAAAAGGGTTTCTTGTTCCAAGGTACTATAGAGAGCAACCTGAAGTATGCTAGAGAGACAGCTTCTCAGCAGGAAATTGAAGAGGCAGCTATTATTTCTCAATCAGAGGAATTCATAAGTCAGATGGAGAACAGCTATCAGACTGAGATATCTCAAGGTGGTGCAAATGTTTCAGGTGGCCAGAAACAGAGATTATCAATTGCAAGAGCACTGGTTAAGGATGCACCGGTATATATTTTCGATGATAGCTTCTCAGCTTTGGATTTTAGAACAGATGCAGCTCTTAGAAGGGCACTCAAGGAGCGTACACAAAACAAGACACTCCTGATAGTAGCACAGAGAATCTCTACCATCAGGAACGCAGACCAGATTGTGGTGTTAGAAGAGGGCAGGATAGTGGGTATTGGCACTCACAGTGAATTAATGCAAAGCTGTGAGACATATAGGGAAATAGCTTTATCACAGTTGTCAAAGGAGGAATTGGCATGAGTGAACAAAGGGATCAAAGAAGAAAGTCTCGTCCAGTCGGACCTCCAATGATGCATAAGGGTGAAAAGGCAAAGGATTTCAAGGGTACCATGAAAAAGCTGCTAAAGTACCTTAGAGAGTATAATCTTGCAATTATAGTAGTTCTGATATTTGCGGCTGCTAGTGCTGGTTTCTCAATATACGGACCCAAAATACTTGGTAAGGCAACTACTGAACTGTTTAATGGATTGATGGAAAAGGTATCAAATACAGGTAATGTAGATTTTGATAAAATTGCACTCATTATGGCTCAGCTAGTTCTGATTTATGTAGTCAGCTCTTTGTTTGGATATTTTCAGGGCTGGATAATGTCTTCAGTTTCAATGAAAGTCAGCTATAAAATGCGAAAAGAAATATCAGAAAAGATAAACCGAATGCCACTTAGATATTTTGATGGCACTAACCACGGAGAGGTTCTCTCAAGGGTTACAAATGACGTTGATACTCTGAGCCAGACCCTGAACCAAAGCTTGGGGCAGATTATTACTTCGGTGACCACTGTAATAGGTGTGCTCATAATGATGCTGACCATAAGCTGGCAGTTAACTCTGGTGTCGGTAGGAATGGTTCCTATTTCCATGATTATTATGATCTCCATAGTATCAAAATCACAGAAGTATTTTAAGCAGCAGCAGGATTATCTGGGTAATTTAAATGGACATATAGAAGAAATGTATGGAGGCCATACTGTTGTTAAGGCGTTTAATGGAGAGGAAAAGAGTATTGAGGAGTTTGACAAGATAAACAAAAAGCTATATGGGTCAGCTTGGAAGGCTCATTTTATGACCAGTATCATGATGCCTCTTATGAATTTTGTAGGGAATCTTGGATACGTAATTGTATGTATTCTTGGGGGATACCTTGCAGCTAAGAAGACTATAGAGGTTGGAGATATTCAAGCGTTTATACAATATGTTAGACAATTTACACAGCCTATTGGACAGATTGCAAACATATCAAATATTCTTCAGCAGACAGCGGCTTCAGCGGAGAGAGTTTTTGAGTTCTTGAGCGAGGAAGAGGAGTCAGCAGAGGTGCAGAACCCTGTAAGGCTTGTTGCTGATGACCAAGAAGCAGATGAAGCAAACGGGCTTATCAAGGTTCAAGGAGAAGTTGAATTCAGAAATGTACACTTTGGATATTCTCAGGATAAGATAATTATAAATAACTTTAGCTCTGTAGTTAAACCAGGGCAGAGAATTGCAATAGTTGGGCCTACCGGTGCTGGAAAAACTACAATGGTCAAGCTTTTAATGAGGTTCTATGATGTAAATGAGGGTGCGATATTGATTGATGGTCATGACATAAGAGAGTTCACAAGAAATGATCTGCGTTCGTTATTTGGCATGGTGCTACAGGATACTTGGCTCTATAATGGCACGATTATGGAAAATATCAGATATGGAAGGCTTGATGCAACGGATGAAGAGGTCAAAAAGGCTGCAAAAGCAGCTCATGCACATGGCTTTATCAGTACACTTCCAGATGGATATAGCATGGTGCTAAATGAGGAGGCTTCAAATGTATCACAGGGACAGAAGCAGCTGCTTACAATTGCACGAGCTATCCTGGCAGACCCAAAGATACTAATTCTCGATGAAGCAACAAGCTCGGTTGATACCAGAACAGAAGTCCAGATTCAGAAGGCTATGAATAACCTTATGAAGGGTAGAACCAGCTTTATAATTGCACACAGGCTTTCAACCATAAGAGATGCTGATTTGATTTTGGTTATGCAGCATGGAGATATCGTTGAGCAAGGTACACATGAGGAATTACTAGAAAAAGGCGAAGTATATGCTAATCTGTACAACAGCCAGTTTGAGAGTGCTCAAGCGGTGTAGCCTTGGGTAGATACTTCTTAGTCAATTTAGCATACAACTATAGTTTAAGCAGTGTAGCTTGGGTAGAATTCTCAGCCAGTGTAGTCAAAGAGTTTAGCTAGACTGTTTAGCTAAGATAGCTAAGCTCAACCAGTTTAGTTCAAGAGTTGAGCATATAGCATAACTCAAGAAGTGCATGTGGTGTGCCAGTCAAGAATTTTGCACTGTATAAATACACTACTATTTAATTAAATATAAACATATTCCGAACGATGCAAAATGATTGTGCATTCGGAATATGTTTTTTATTTTCACCTTTAATTTTCCTGTAATGTATAAGAATGGAAATGCGGGAAACAATATCTATATGGAGGTGGAATATATATTATGAAGAAACTTATTCCAGATGAAAATTCAAAGAACAGATGGTCAAAATTCTTTAATAGTAAAGGATTTTACGTGGTTCTGGCAGTTTGCATAGTAGTGGTAGCTGCTACAGCGGTTTTAGTAACTACAAATAATGTCAATGACAATGGCACAAGTGTAAATGACAAGCTGGTGCCTGGTGATGCTAATGCAGACAAGTCAGATAAGTCTGAACCAGCTTCGGCTAGTGCTGCTAAGAGTTCATCTGTAACAGATAAAAACGTTGCAGAAAACACTTCAGGTACTCAGGCTAAAGCTACTGGTAAGACAGATGTAAATACAGTAGCAAATGCTGCAAAGAAGTTATTGTACCCTGTAAATGGTATAATATCAAAGGCTTACTCAGCAGCTCCTGTATGGAATTCTACAACAAAAGACTACAGAGCCCATGAAGGCATAGACTTCAAGGTAGAAAAGGGTGCAAGTGTAGTTGCTGTTGCAGACGGTGTTGTAGTAGATGTTTCTGCTGAAAAGCTTAATTCAGCTTCAAACGAAACAGCACCAGTAATAGTAAAGATTAAGCATGACCAGTATAACTTAGTAAGTGTGTACAGATGCTTATTGCCAACAGGTATTTCTGAGATTAGTACAGGAATGAAGGTAAAGGCCGGACAAGAAATCGGAAAGGTCGGAGACCCTCAAATGATCGAAACAGCAGATGCTTCTACATTTGAATTCGGATTGCTACAGAATAACAAGGCAATAGATCCTACACCGAATTTTGTTGATACAAAGGTTGCAACAAAGTAAAACGACATACTATGCAGTAAAAATA
>JAEYTP010000044.1 GCA_023433945.1 Bacillota bacterium
ATGTCTTGTTTTTGCCGGAATAACTTCTTCCATATCCCTCGTTGAAGCTTCTTCTTCGGCATTCATTGACAAAACAGGCGCCAACAGAAAAAAAGTTGTTTCTTTAGTTTGCCTTGTTGGATATTCCATTAGTATAATTTATACTACTGGAGCAGGATTATACTTCCTCGATATTATTGACAACTTTGTAAACTCATACGGAATCGTATCAATAGGCTTACTTGAGGCAATAGCTGTAGGATGGTTCTTCGGAGCATCTAAGATAAGAGAACATACTAATCCTATGTCGTATTTTTCAGTTGGAAAATGGTGGAATGTTATGATTAAATTCGTAACTCCTGCCATATTGACTTTTATGATTATTTCTAACGTTATAAATGAAATATCAAAACCGTATGGAGGATATTCCCAAAAGGCGCTCCTTGCCTTTGGTTGGAGTGCGGTAATTATCGGAATAGGTTTATCCTTAATTATAAGTCAAAGACCTTGGAAAGACAGAAGTATTACCTCTTATAAATCTGAGGAGGTGAAATAGATGACTGCTACATCTATAGCATTCTTTCTAATTGGTGCCATTTTCCTTTGGGGTGGACTTGCTGTAACAATTACCATTGCAGTTAAAAATGATAAAAAATAAGCATGACTCAATAGAAACAGAAACCCTAGACTAGTGAAAGGTCTAGGGTTTTGTTTTTTTAGACACTATCAGAGGGTATAGAGGCATCTACAACTACTAGACATTCTACTCCTCAATTCCTATATCATTTTTGAGTATTCCTCCAAATGTAACTGCTGAATTGCCGTATTTATCTCTTATTTTATCCATTGCCTTCTCAAGTTTTTCTTGTTTTTCTACGTTAATGGATGTATTATCCTCAAATACTTCGTCATCAAGAAGTGAAAGCTGTTGATTTATATCACTTCCGTAGCAAAGGTTTGAAGCCGTGATAGTGAGGGTTCGAATGGGCTTGCTTTCACCCCAACTAGCTTTTATTAGTTCCATAGCAGTGTCGCTGATAACCTTTGCAAGATTAGTAGGTTCGTATAAAGTTTTTTGCCTGGAAATCGTTTTAAAGCTTGGGTCTTTTATAGAGACCTGCACAACATTACATTTTACATCATACCTTCTCATTCGCCTGGCCACTTCATCACAAAGAAACTTCACACCAGTAATGATATCGTCATATCCACTTAGATTACGTTTAAACGTCATTCCATTTCCTACAGATTTAATGTCTCTACCCTCTCCCGAAGGTTTTACAGGACTGTCGTCTATTCCATTTGCATAATCATGTATAGCTTCTCCTAATTTGCCAAGCCTGCCAACTATCAGTCTTTTATCGGAATTTGCAAGCTCTCCTATTGTTTTTATATAAAGAGTCTCAAGCTGCTTTGCAGCTGCCTTTCCCACATAGAGCAGATCTGTTACAGGGAGTGGAAAAACTAACTCTTTATAATTATCTCTTGAAATAACTGTAGTTGCATCGGGCTTTTTGTAGTCACTTCCTAGCTTTGCAAATATCTTGTTGAAGGAAACCCCTACTGAAACTGTCAGCCCAAGCCTTTCTCTGATGGTATCCCTTATTCTATCTGCGATTTCTTTTCCTTCTCCAAATATATTCTTTACTCCGGTAACATCCAGCCAACTTTCATCAATTCCAAATGGCTCAACTAAGTCAGTAATTTCCCCATATATATTATTTACCAGCTTGGAGTATTTGGAATATTGAGAATGGTGGGGTGGAACAAGTACCAGCTCAGGACATTTCTTCTTTGCCTGCCAAATGGTTTCTGCAGTTTTTATATTATATTTTTTTGCGAGTTCATTTTTTGCAAGTATTATGCCATGCCGATTTTCAGGGTCCCCTGCTACCGCCATAGGAACGTCCTTTAAAGGCGGGTTCATAAGTGTTTCAACCGCTGCATAAAATCCGTTTAGGTCGCAATGTAGTATCACTCTGTCCATATTATCTCCAAAAAAAATAAACCACTGTCCTTGTTAAACAGCTTTATATATTATTTCGCTTTCAGAATAAGGTATTAATAAATCCTGCAGTTCCCCCAGATCAGTAATACTATTATCCAACCATTTTTCAACGTTATTATCTGACAAAATCACGGGCATTCGGTTGTGAATGAATTCGATGTCTGGATGAGGCGTAGTAGTAAGGATGGTTGTTGCTGGATATTTCTGCCCTTCCTTATCAACAAATATATTGTACAATCCAGCTAAATAGATTATTTTTTTATCGTTAATACCAATTTGATATTTTGTTTTGGTTTTGCCAGCTGTAAGCCACTCATAGTAACTAGCGGCAGGCATAACACATCTCCTGGTTAGAAATGAATTTCGAAACATTGGTTTTTCACCAACCGATTCCGATCGAGCATTAATCACTACTCCACCCTTATAGTTAGGAAATCCCCATTTAGCAGAACTTAGAACTCTTTTGTTTTGATGAGAGTATAATACTGCTACGTTATTCGTAGGAAATACTTCTCCGTATTTTATTTCGTTTTCACTAAGTTTTTTTGATACTTCGTCTACTATTTTTCTAATATCCATTAATTCTTCTTCCTCGATGCTAACATACCTTCCACACATGTAAATCACCTCAGATAAATTATACCACCTTAACTGAAGCAGTAATCATTGTTGATGATTTTAAAATGTAGAGGATAATGTAGACTCGTTATAAATGGAAAAGAATACGCATCCTAAAAACACCGTTTTCTGCGGTAAAATCCACCAAACCGTTATACTTCTCGGCAGTATAGGTAATACTCTTCGTTCCTATTCCTCCTCCGAGCTTCTGCGATTTTGGCAAACCGTTTTCAAAAATAATGTTATCATTACAAGAGTTTTCAAAAACAATGTTCAGCTTTTTGCTTCCATTATTGACTGAATAAGCAATCTTTATTGTAATATATCTCTCTATTCCTACAGGACAGCGCAGACAACCTTCCACAGCATTTTCAAATGCGTTGGCAAGTATACCAACCAGTGCAATCTCATCTATTGGAATATTTGCAGGAACTCTAGCGTTTATTTCAGTTTTTATACCATTCTCCCTCGCACGCTCCGCCCATCTTGATAAGATGACATTTGTCGCAAGGTGTTCGCAAATTCCTGCAATAACAGCACTTTCCGTTCTCAGCGTCTGAGCTTCTAAATATGATACTGCTTCCCTAGTTTTTCCTCCATAAAGCATTGATAACAGAGTATCATAATGATGGCGTAGGTCATGGCGATCACGGCGGGCAGCATTGATGGCATTTTTTTGATCCTCAATCTGCTCTTCCCACATCTTGTTTTGCTGAGCCAGAATCCTTTCCCTCTCTTGAACCTCAAATTTCCCCACCATAGCAACAATGGAACGAAATATCAGCCAGTAAACGCTCAAAAACACCAGATAGGAACTTGCAACCAGATACCAGCGGTTATTGGCTTCATACCAATACAACCGTGGATAGTATAGAATGAAAGCCTCCAGAACATAAAATGAAAAGGCTGCAAGTGTTACGAGATACCATTCTTTTTCTAAAATCTCCACCAGCCTGCGAAAGCGTGGGCGGAAAAATTTAAAATTAAAGAAAAGAAGCACTCCGAACAGCACTGTACGGATAATTAAATACTCTATATTATACACAATTGCTGAATAATTAGAGGAGCATATATCTGAAATATAGCTAATGCCAAGAAGTAGATTAAACTGAGTGAACATGACAAAAAGGGACACTCGCCACTTGTCTGCGGAGCAGATGAAAAGCAGTATAAAGCACAACGAGATTTCGACAGGCACAATCAGGAATTCCGCTATTTCCTGTCCATGGAAAACCATAACGGAACAATATGCCATAATTGTCACAAGATAAATTGCACACGTGATGGTGATTCGTTTCCTTTTGGGTTCTTTCAGCTTTATGAGTGAAAAGAAAAACAAACTAATATATGCTAACGTCTGTAAAGACCTCAGTAGTACCACGACAAAGATAAATATACTCATAATGTTCCCCCTCTATTGGCTGCAAATATAATCCATATAAATCTTTTTAAATTCGGCACGTTTACGGCTGAGTATAGGAATTTTAGCACCCGTAGAAAAAACAACGCTCATTGATAAAAGTTGGACAATATAGTCCATGTTGATTATATAGGTGCTACCACACTTATAAAACCGCGGGTCTTTATCTAGAAGCTCGAATAGCTCTGTTGAGGATTTGCGAACTTTAATTACTCTTCCGTCCAGCATATATAATTTTTGGATATGGTTTTCTGTTTCCGAATATACCAGCTTGTTTAACCCCACGCGACTGATACCATCCACTGATTTAACAGTAATGTAAGCTTCATCTTCCTTTGTAAGCTTACCCATCACCTTTTCAAGTGCCGAAAAAAACTCTTTTTCGGTATAAGGTTTAACCAGATATTGTGCGGCATCTACCGAAAAAGCATCTATCGCATGATCACGTGAGGAGGTCATAAATATTATCTGGCAGTTGTCCCCCATATCCCGCAGGTCCCGTGCCACATCTATACCGAGAATACCCGGCATATATACGTCTAGCAATAGCACGTCAAATCCGCCATTTGATACTGTATAAGTAAGCATATCAAAAGGAGTAGAGAATGAATATGTTTTTATTTCATATGACAAGTGTTGGTTGACATATTTCTTGAGCAAGCCATGTGCCTTTTCAAGTTCTTGCGTGTCGTCGTCACAGACTGCAATACTAATCATTGGTTTAAACTCCTTTCAGCTCCACTGGAATCCACTGAAAACATGGTGAATAATGTACATCTCCTATTATGGTTTCTAGATTATTTTAATACATTATCCATTATCTTGCAAAGAAAAGTATTAAATATATACTTTATGTCTAATTTCCCATATCATTTTATTCGCTGCTTTTGAAATGATAATACATGACAATTACGTCAATTTTTATGCAATTACGCCACAACCATTTTGAGGTTCTAGTTTTCATGTATAATCGTACCTAATTATTAACATTTTTTGGGGGTGATTTTAAGATGATAGAACCTACTGACAGAACGGCGGAGATAGCATCGGCATCCGGCAAACTGAAAATACAGCCCAATGACTTTTGTGATGCATTTAAGCAAGATGCGGACAGGCTGTTTTCAAGCCGTGAGTGCTGGTACTGCCAATTTGGGGATTTTGGAATTTATACCGACCATCCCATGGAAATAGGCATATGTAAATATCAAGGTAAATAAACGGTGCATTACAATCTTTACATTACTTAGTATGTATGATTTGATTGTTCCAATAAAAAACAGGGAGATAACAAAAATATGAAAAAACGAATTTTGAACATATTCCTTACTTTATGTATTTTATGTACAATTTTGCCACAACCGGCTGCTGCAGCCATCATCCAGCCTACTGAAGCAACTATCGGCGGGCTTCTAAACGCAATTAACTCAGCAGCTAGTGGTGACACAATTAAACTCAATGCAAACATTGATATTCCTGCCAACACACCAGAAATAATGGTAACTAAAAGTCTCACTCTGGATCTCAACGGCTATACAATAAGCTCTTCTATTTCTGGTACCAGTTCATCGGATATCAGAGGATTTTTGTTTTATTTAGATGCAGGCACATTTACAATAACTGATTCTAGCGCCTCAGCCACCGGTAAAATAACTTCAAGTGGAAAATTCTGTTCACTTATTGGAAACAGAGGTTCAGGTACAGTTGATATAAAAAAGGGAACCATTTCAGCTATTGAAGAATACGGCATGCCTATACTGAATATCTCAAAAGGACACATTTCCATATCTGGCGGAACCGTTTCTTCCGATTTGGGCTATGGTATTTATAACATGGCCACCAACGGTACAGTGGACATAACGAACGGTGCTGTACTTTCTAAATGGGGCCTTGCAGTCGGTAACTTTGGTACTTTAAATATGTTGGGCGGAACTGTTTCCTCTGACACATACATTGGTATTATCAACTTCGGAACATGTACTATTACAGGCGGTACGATTTCCTCCAATATAAGCAAAGCCATTAATAATTACGGACATCTCGTGATGACAGGAGGAACGCTTTCTTCAAATACTGATTATGGGCTTTGCAACAATAGCAATAATGGGAGTACGTGCATAGCTGACATATCAGGCGGAACTATTCGTTCTATAAGCGGTACAGCACTGATGAACATTAATTTAGCTGAAGTCAATATATCAGGCGGTAATATCTGGTCGGGCGGAGATTATGCTATCGTCAACTTATCCGATGGCTCAGTAAATATAACCGGCGGCGATATTTTCGCAATCCGCTTAGCCATTAACAATTATTCCACCGGCACAGTAAGGATAGACGCCGGAACAATTGCACAGGTGTACAATAATTCAACGGGTATTATTAAAATCAATGGCGGATCGATTAAGACAGTCACTTCAGCCAACTCTCCCATTAACAATTTAGGAACCAGCCTAGTGCGTTATACTCTGACGATTAAGGATACAACGGGCACGCCTGTTGTAAATACAGACCTGTCAGATGCAATCATGCAGTTTACTCCTTCAGCAACCCCTACATATATAATAGATGGTGTCAAAACCGACGAGAACGGCAGAATCTATGTATGGCTGCCGAATAACAAAACAGCTGTAGATTTTACATTAAATGCTCTTTCAGTAAGTGGTAATATTGTCGATTGTACAAAGGAAATTGTCATTCCCAACTTTACAGGAAAAGTGACCATCAACAAAGACAACGCCCTATGGAAGGATACCCCTCCCCAAGTAATACTTTGCGAATCAGATACAAACATTTACATGGGAAACGGTGCAATCAATGGTACCTTATCCAATGGCGTATATACCTTTGATGGACTTGACAGCGCTAAAACCTATTATGTTTGGGTGAAAACGTACGGAATGGAATATACAGGCCAAAGCGTAACAAAAAGTGATGCAAGCAAAACACTTGATTTGTATTCTATCTCCTTAACCGCAGGAGAAGGGATTTCAAGCACATTGGGAGATGGGTATACAGTACTAAAGGGCAGCTCGTTTTACATAGATGCTACTCCCGTCACCGACTATATTTTCAGCAAATGGGTGAAAACCTCAGACAATTCACAAGTAAGCACCACAAAATACTATAATGTCACAAATATCAGTGAACCCATCAAACTCACAGCAAAAGCAACCCTTAACCTTTTCGATGCCAAGGTAAATGTCAATAAGGACGGCAGCGCATTGACCAGCGGCACACCTGCTCTAAAGCTTTCGGAATCAAGTACATCCATCTCAAATGAGGTAAACGTAGCACCTTCTTCTGGCATATACACCTATTCAGGTCTTCACCCCGCAAAAACCTATTACGTGTGGGATGTGACAAATAACAAATACACAGGTCAAACCATTAACAAAAACACAACCTCAGGAGCAATAGACTACTACACTGTAGCCTTGACAAGCGGTACGGGCATTCTAAATGTAACTGGTGCAGGCATCTATATGAAGGGCAGTAATGTAACCTTGAACGCCTCTGTTTCAAACAACTATGCCTGGAATTGTTGGGAACAAACTGTGGGCAGTACACTCATCAGCACCTCTCAAACCTATACAATTACTAACATCAGTTCACCGTATCAACTTACGGCAAAAGCAAGCTCAATTATTTTTGATGCTTCAGTAACTGTAAAAAAGGATAATAGCACTTGGACAAGTGGTACACCAGTCATGAAACTTTCGGAATCAAGTACCACCTTTGCTATTAACACTGTAGACGGAGCTATAAACAATGGTGTATATACTTTTTCAGGTCTTTCGCACAATAAGACTTACTATGTTTGGGACACAACAAACAACAAATACACCGGTCAAATCATTAACAAGAACACAACCTCTGTAGTGGCAGATTACTACACCGTTGACTTGACAGTAGGAAGCGGTATTTCCAGCGTGACTGGAGCTGGTATCTATATAAAGGGCAGTGATGTATCACTAAACGCCACGCCAGCTAGCACCTATTTGTGGAGTAAATGGGTACAAACCTCAGACAACACAAATACTCTGAGCACCGCACAGACATATAGCATCACAGGTATCAACAAGCCCTATTCCCTGACGGCAATGGGTGCTTTAGACTTGTACACGGCGAAAGTTACTGTAAATAAGGACAGCAGCCCGTGGACAGGCGACACTACTGCTATAAAGCTTTCAGAGTCACCTACTAGCATTACAAATCAGGTATCTGGAACACTGTCAAATGGCGAGTATACCTTTACAGGACTTTTACGCGCCACAACCTATTACGTGTGGGACAACAATAAATTCACAGGCCAAATCATAAACAAAAACACAACCTCAGCAGTGTTAGATTACTACAGCGTTACCCTGTCAAAAGACTCAAGAATTTCCAGCGTGACAGGAAGTGGCATCTACATGAAAGGCTCAAATGTGTTGATAGATGCAGTCGTTTCAGGCACCTATGCATGGAGCAAGTGGGTGCAGACAACGGATGGTTCTACTGAAAGCATCACAAGAACATATACTATCTCCAGCATAAACAAACCATATTCCCTTACTGCAAATAGCATGTCAGATCTTGGAGGAAGCTCGATAGTCATTAACACTGGCTTCATTACCATTGAGGATGACCCTGATCATAGTGGTAGAATCAGGGTCAATCAAGGCGAGGCAACTCGCAATAATATAGATCCTAAAACCAACATCACAATAACGGGTAGCGGAGAAACCACAAACACAATAACAGTAAGTGCTTCACTGGGTGCAGTAATCACCCTTAAAAATGTCAATATTGTCTCCCCCACTGCGCCATTTCTCATTGCAACCTCTGCTGGCGCTGTCACGATAGACCTGGATGGTACAAACATCCTGAAAGCCACTTCAAATGGCTTTGCAGGCCTTCAAAAGACTAATGATGACAGAGCAGCGGATGGAATGCTCACCATTCAAAGCACCACTGGCACAGGCTCCCTTACCGCTACCGGCTGTGGTGCCGGGAATACAAATGGTTCGGGCATCGGTGGTTACAACATTGATAAAGGTGGCAGCGCAGTTGGCAGCTTTATCACGATAACAGGAGGCATAATTACAGCTAACGGTAGCTATCGCAACGCGGGAATTCGAGGCGATCATATTACCATTACAGGGGGCCAAGTAACCGCAACTGGTGGAAGTAATGGTGCGGGTATCGGTGGTGGCTTCTGGGGAAACGGTAGCTATATTACCATCTCTGGCGGAACGGTTATCGCAACTGGTGGCAACAGTGCGGCGGGCATTGGCGGTGGGTTTGCCGGTAATGCCGACCACATAACCATCAGCGGCGGCACTGTCATCGCAATAGGTAACACCTACGGCATTGGTGGTGGAGAAATGCAACTCTCCGGAGGGAAATGGTTTGGAGGCCCCGCCACAAACCTCGTTATCACTGGAGGTAACATTAACTCCACTATTAACGGTACACCTACAAATGCCATTGGCGGCAGCAACGTATATAAAACCACCTTTACGGTAAACGGTGCGTCTGAGAACACTGATGTAAGCGGTGGCCTTGTCATTCGAGACTCAAGCGGCAAGGCATACGGCATGACAGACGTCAAAACCCTTGACACTAACAAGGTCTATGCCTACCTTCCCTCCGGCGATGCATCAGCAGCCTACAATCTCATAAATTATGCGGCTAATGTATCCACAGGAAACAATACTGAGTTTGTTTTAGCGTACACCATAAACACACCAGACCCAATAACACTCGATGGCGTAACCGCAGCAGTAAACTTTGGCAGTGCATTTCCTCTTAAAGCTGGCGGTTTATCAGTTACCGTAAATGTCAGTCTTTCGGGCACGGCAAACAAAAGGGGCGTATACACTATTAACCTTCAATCACCCTCTGTAAGCATTTCTCCAACAAGCTATACCAAGTCGGTTGTGATTGGAGACAATGTTTCTGAGACTCGTGCTTTCACTTTTACAATGATAACTAAGGATATTTCTGATGTGGTGCTAAATATGACTTTTGTGCCTACGCCTATACACACTGTAACCTACACTTCGAGCGACGCTACCAGTGGCAGCTTGCCGATACAGGCAGAGGTTTACGAGGGGGACACCTATGTTGTAGCGGGTAAAGGTAGTCTTGCAAAAACTGGATATACCTTTGCTGGGTGGCTAAACGAAGGATATGCTTTCTCAGGCACCAAGACTATGGGAAACAGCAATGTGAGCCTTATCGCAGCTTGGACAGCAAACCCTTATACTGTGACCTTTGACCCTAACGGTGGTACTGGCTCTATGTCAAACCAGTCCTTTACCTACGATCAATCCAAACAGCTTTCAGAGAATACATTTACAAAAACGGGTTACACTTTCTCTGGCTGGGCTAAAACTCCTAGTGGAGTAAAGGTCTATGCGGACAAGGAAAATGTTTCAAACATTATTGAAAGCGGAACAACTACCCTCTATGCCCTGTGGACACCAAACAATTGCACTGTGTCCTTTAATGCCAACGGCGGAAATGGTAACATGTCCAACCAAATCTTTACCACTGATAAAGCACAGACTATTGCAGCAAATATCTTTACAAAGACGGGCTATACCTTCTCAGGCTGGGCTAAAACTCCCGATGGTGCAGTTACTTACACAAATGGTCAGAGTATTTCAAATATTGCAGAAAGCGGAGCAACTACCCTCTATGCCAAATGGACTGCAAATAATTATATAGTGGTCTTTGATGCGAATGGCGGAACTGGCACAATGGCTGACCAAAGCTTTACCCATGATCAATCACAACCGCTTTCGACAAACACCTTTACAAAGACAGGCTATACCCTCGTAGGCTGGGCTAAAACTCCAAAAGGTGAAATGGCATACAGTGATACGCAAAACACATCAAATATTTCTGAAAGCGGTACAATTACATTATATGCACTTTGGACAGAGAGTAACTTCATTGTATCGTTTGATGCAAACGGTGGCATTGGCACAATGATGAACCAACAGTTCACCTACGATGTTGAGCAGGCACTGTCGCAATGCGCCTTTACCAAGCCAGGTTACTCCTTTGCCGGTTGGGCTCAAACCCCTGGAGGCACAACTGCCTATAATGACCTGCAAAGCGTAAAAAACCTTGCTGTAAGTGGCACATTCAATCTCTATGCATGCTGGACAGTAAACACCTACAGTGTATCCTTCCAAGCAAACGGTGGTAGCGGCATCATGGCCACTCAGAGCTTTACATACGATGTTCAACAGTCACTTTCAGCAAATGCATTTTCACGACCTAACTACACCTTCGTGGGTTGGGCAACAGACATGATGGGAACAAAGGTCTACGACAATGCACAAAGCGTGAAAAATCTTACTCAAAGCGGAACAGCTACTCTTTTTGCTGTATGGCAGGAAAAAATAGCGGCAGGGATTAATGAAACACCTCAGAGTTATACCTATGACGGAAATCCAAAGGCATTTTCCCTAGCAGGTGCTAATGGTACCGGCTTTAGTGTAACCTATATGCAAGACGGAAACACCATCACTAATCCTATAAATGCCGGTAAATACGATGTCACGATTAAAAGAGTTGAGGATGCAACCTATGCAGCCTATAACAAAACCATATACGAGGGCCTTGTAATTAACAAGGTGAGTCCTTCAGCGTTCACTGTCAGCACACCAAAGGATACTTTTACTAGCTTTGAGATAACAACCAAAGACTTAGGAGTACTTACACCTAGTGATTTTACAATCACTTTTGGCGGTACACCTGTTACAGCAACTGCTATTTCTGCCTATGAAAGCGGTAAGTATACCATAACGATACCAAGTCAAACAGCAGACAGCGAAAAGGTATTGTCTGTAAAAATGAATGATACTATGGCAAACTACTCGCCCTATGCTGTTGCCATTGAAGTAACGCCTACTGTTACCCTGACTAATGTATCCTTCAGTCAGCCAACACTAAGAATAGCACAAGATTCAGCTCAACAGCTGACATTAACTTTTACTCCAAGCAGTTGCACAAACAAGACTGTTACATGGATAAGCGACAACACAAGCATCGCAGCAATATCTAGCAGCGGATTAGTTACTGGCGTTAAGCAAGGAACGACAACTATAACTGCTATATCGGTTGAAGGTAACATAACGACGACCTGTATAGTTACGGTTTATGTCCCTACTACACCACCAAGCTACACACCATCGCCCTTACCGAACAATACACCAGAACCGCAAACAGGTTTAAACGCACCAATCACAGTTGATGGCAAGACCCAGAATCTCGGCAAAATGTACACCTACGGAACAAAAACCACTGTTCTCGTCGACAATGTAAGCTTTGAAAAACAACTTAAAAGTTCTGCCGACGGCTCTTTATCCATTATTCCAATTTCAAAAAACGAAATAATGACAGCACATCTTGTAGTGAAAAATATTGAAGAAATGGCTCAAAAGAATATGACTCTTGCTATCCAGTCAGAGGGTATCACTTATAATATAAGAACTGCCGCCGTCGATACCCAATACCTACGCAGCGCTTTCCCAGGAGTGGAGACCAGCAATATAGCTTTTGAAGTAACTATTAAAGAGGCCTCCTATGCAGTCGCTATGGCTCCCTCCGGTACAGCGATTGTTGGCAAACCCATTGCCTTCAATATCACAGCTACCTACGGCAGTAAAAGCATTGCTGTAGACAGCTTCAGACGCTTTGTAGAACGTACAGTTCATCTCACAGATGAGCAGGCCAATAAAATCACCACAGCTGTTGTGGTAGAATCAAACGGTACCCTGCGTCATGTACCCACCAGCGTCTTCCAGAAGGATGGTAAGTACTATGCCAATATTTACTCTCTAACCAATTCCGTATATGCCCTCATTCAAAACGAGGTCAGCTTTGACGATGCATATGGCAAATGGTACGAGAAAACAGTAAATGAAATGGCCAGCAGAAAAATCATCAGTGGTATTGGCGATAGCAAGTTCGCTGGTGAGCGCAGTATCACAAGAGCCGAATTTACCGCCATCCTAGTACGTGCTCTGGGCCTGCCCACAAGCGGAACTAGCACCTTTAGCGACGTTTCTAAAGGTGCTTGGTACTCAGGCGTAGTAGCTACTGCAGCACATTATGGCCTTGTAAGCGGTATAGGTAACAACAAATTTGATCCTTCTGCTAACATCACCCGACAGGAGGCCATGGCTATGCTACAACGTGCCTCCAAGCTGACTGATTTCATCGGCAAAACGAGTGCGCTATCTGTATTTACAGACTCTAGTAGCGTGAGTTCATGGGCGTTAGAAGCTTGTAAGTGGAACGTAGGTAGTGGCCTTATAGTGGGTAGCAACCAAAAGCTTCGTCCTAACGACAACATCTCCCGAGCCGAAACAGCCACCGTCATTCTCAGACTTTTGCAGAAGGCCGAGCTGGTTGATGTTAGAAACTAAGCCAATACCACTCGCAAAAAATTGTTTGATGATAGTGGACAAGGTTTAAATAATAGTTTAGTAAATGAAAATCGAGTAAATGAAAAACATCAGGCTTAAATTAATAAGCCTGATGTTTTTATACTTAACTACTACCATTTATTCTACTTACTTTACAAATTTAAAATCTCCTAATGCGAAGGATGTTCCGCCAGAAACAGCTATATTATCTTTGACGCTGATTCTTACTGTACTTACATTTGTAAGATTTACATTAACAAATATCGGTAATTTATCCGGAGTTACAATATAGCTATCTAATACTACTCCATCTCCAATAATTTCAACTGTTGTATTAAAATTATCATTATTCCGGCTATCTTTTAGTACAGATATTTCTCCAACTAACCCTGAAAATTTTTTATCAATAATATATTCGTTATATACCCAACTTATTTCATTCTCATCGTTCCAACGTGCAATCCACGCTTCCAAACCATGTGTATATTTTTTCCCATTAACATTAATTGTACCATTTCTAGTTCCCAACTTGGACATAAAGCTATCGCCTTGATTCCCTGTATATCTGTCAGTTGCTGAAGGTGTAAGCGTTTCTATGTAAACGCCCTCACGATTTACTTTAACTTCACACTTGAGTACTTTTTTCTGCTTATCTGGTTTTGTAATCTCACAATTAACTTGAGTAGTACCACTTCCAACAGCTGTTACTTTTCCATTATTATCAACAGTTGCAATTGACTCATTATCAGAATACCAACGATAAGACGCATTATTCACCTTATATTTCAATGCTAAATTTATGGTGTTTCCGATATCCAGTGCGCATTTTTCAGTTTCTAATATCGGAAATGCATTGCTTGAACTTTCTAATGTCGAGTTAACAAACCCAAATGAAGTACCACCCTTAACTTCCTTATTATCATAAACACTAATAGTTAATTTTTTTACTCCTTCAACGTTTATATTAACATCTTTCCCCATTGTCTTAGGTGTCATTTTATATGTAAATAAAACCTTTTCATCACCAATTACTTTAAATGTAGTATCAAAATCAGAATTGTTGTAACTTGCTTTTAGCACCACTATCTTACCACTTAAATTTGAATATTGACCGTCCAAATCAATCTCACTTGTAACAAAGCTCTTTTCAGTTTTATAATTCCAACGAGCAAGCCAAATTTCAACACCATTGGAATATATCTTCCCGTTTGTATCAGTTTTCCCATTACGCGAGCCTAAAGTTTTCCAAAAGCTATCCCCCATATTTCCTTCATATTTATTTACAGCAGTTGGACTCAAATTCTCTAGATTAGTCAATTTATTAGTTACATCGATATTACAGTTTAATATGTACTTATTACCTCCCTTTTTTACTTCACAGGAGATAACCGCATTGCCCTTTTTAATCCCTTTAACTTCACCATTATTAACAGTTGCAATATTTTTGTTGCTACTAGTCCAAGAGTAAGACGCTCCTTTTTCTGGGTTAGATATCGTTAACTTAGTGGTTGATCCAACCTGTATTACCTTTTTTGTTGCTGAAAGAGTCGATTTTGCTGCTGCGCATACATTAACTGTTGCTAAAGTAGAAATTACTAATGCCAATACAACTAAAATTGATATTAACTTTTTTATGTATATCATTTTTTGTCCTCCAAAAGTATTTTATGTAATAGTACCATAATTTAATAATTCTAACAATATTATGTAATTATTTTTGTAACATAAAATCACATTACTATAAATATTTTGAAGTTCCATTATAAAACCTTTGTTACAAGTTTTGTATTTATGGGTCAGCTTGGTACCCTGATGTACATGCGTATCATTACTGCTACACTTGGAATAACCAAGTACCCTAAAATAAATAAGCTCAGATAATAATAATCTGAGCTTATTTTAAAACTATTAAGTTAATTGCATAGAAAACATCGCTATAAATGAACAATTCCAGTAAAAATGTGTTAATCTCCTACCTCATACCCTTATCATAAGGTATTCCTTCAGCCTTTGGAGCTCTTGACCTCTTTGATGTAAAGGCGAGAACAACCATCGTTGCAATGTATGGTAGCATCTTATAGAATGTTTGGTTAATATTTAACGCTGCTAAGAATGGTATCAATGCCACTGAATATGCTATTGTTCGCAAGAACGCAAAGAACAAGGCTGCCAGCAATATTTTAATTGGTTTCCACTGACCGAATATCATTACTGCAAGTGCCAAGAAACCAAATCCGGCTACACCAGTATGCCCATTAATATTGCCATCCATAACACCTACTGCATAGAAAAAACCACCTATTCCGCCTAGTATGCCTGATATGCTTACACCAGCATATCTCATTCTATGAACATTAATTCCAACTGAATCAGCAGCATGTGGGTGCTCTCCGCAAGAACGCAATCTCAGTCCAAATTTAGTCAAATAGAAAATAACAGCCGATATTACGAGGAAAGTCAATCCAATATACACTGTAATGTAAGTATTCTTAAAAAATAAATCACCTAATACCGGTATCTTACCAAGGAATGGTACCTCTTTTATATAAAAATCAGCATCGGTAGTTATTCCATCACTATTAAAATACATCTTAGAAAATAGTAGCATGGCTGAAGGCACTAGCATATTCATAGCTGTTCCAACTATTGTTTGATCTGCCTTCATGTTTACAGCCGCAAATGACAATAACAAGGAGAAAATAAAGCCTGCGATAGCAGAAATCAGCATGCCTAAAATCAGAATAAGTTGAGCATTATGTGTGGACTCCTGTAAAAAATAAACAGATAAGCATCCAAATAATGCACCAAACATCATTGTTCCTTCAAGTCCTATATTAATGACACCACTACGCTCACTAAACATACCACCAAGTGCCACCAACAGCAGAGGAATAGCAACTGGAAGAGTATTCTGGATCAAATAATAAATAGTTTCCATAAACTTATGCCTCCTCCTTTTTGCTGTTTAACTCAATTTGTATATTTTGTTCACCCTCAGTAGACTTATCTTCATTTTTCTTTTTACGCAATTTTATTACTCTTCCTATTGCTACCTTCATTATCATTGCAAATGCAGAGAAGTATATGATTACCGCAATTACAACATCAATTATCTCCGGCTTAAAGCCATGCAGACTTGCCAGTGTACCACCTCTTTGGATATACGATACAAAAATAGCTGAGAATATTGTACCTATAGGATTTGAATTTCCTAGAAGTGCAACCGCTATACCATTAAATCCGTTTGCCGCTATTACATTTATTGGCTCATATGTCATACTGCTGCCTGATATCGTTGATGGTGCCAGTATTGCAAAAGCACCTCCAAGTCCCGAAAGTGCACCAGCTATAGCCATTGTAATAATAATGTTTCGCTTACCATTCATTCCAGCATATATACTTGCATGTTTATTATAACCGGTGGCTTTAAGTTCATATCCAAAAATAGTTCTGTTAAGTAATATAAACAGCAGAACTGCAATTGCTACTGCAAAGAATATAGAAATATTTGCACTCGAACTTTGTATACCCAGAGAAGGTATCTGGGCTGAATCTGGTAAATAAGCAGTTCTGGTCTTTGTTGACACATACATTATTCCGTTACTTTGAACAAGCATATCAACGAGATACATACCTATATAGTTGAACATTATTGATGTAATAACCTCATTAACATTGAGAAGTGCTTTAAACAAACCTGGGATTAATCCCCATATAAGTCCTCCCACCATTCCGGCAAGAATACATACTAACCAATGGATACCTGCGGGAAGCTCCCACATAAAGCCTACATAAAGAGCAAAGAACATACCCATTGTATATTGTCCGGATGCTCCTATATTAAACATCCCCATTTTAAACGCAAAGCCAACTGAAAGCCCTGTCATAAGTATTGGTGTAGCAAAATAAAGTACATCACCGACTCTGCCTAAGCCCCCTGACAGTACTTTGTTAAAGCCTGCAACGGCATTAGCTGGACTTGCAAAAGCCATTACAATAAAACCTACTAACAGGCCTAGAATGATAGCTATTAGTGAAGCAGAAAATGATGAGAAGCTTTTGCTCTGTGTTATTCTTTTAAGATTATTATACATTTTGCACCACCTCTACCACGTTTCTTTTAGCACCAGACATATATAATCCAAGCTCCTGTGGAGTAGTGTCAGCTGGTTTAAATTCGCCTACTATTTCTCCCTCATACATTACAAGAATTCTATCACTTACATTCAAAACTTCATCCAATTCTAATGACATTAGCAAAATAGCTTTGCCAGCATCCCTAGCTTTGATTAACTGCTTATGAATATATTCGATAGCACCTATATCCAAGCCCCTAGTAGGCTGAACTGCTACCAAAAGCTTGTGTTCTTTGTCCATCTCTCTCGCTATAATAGCCTTTTGCTGATTGCCGCCCGACATTGTTCTTGTCATGGTTTCAGCTCCTTGGCTACTTCTAACGTCATATTGTTCAACTAATTTATTGCAATATTCTCTTACAGCCTTCTTACGGATAAAGCTTGCTTTTTCAAAATCCGGTTGCCAATATCTTTGCAGTACCATATTCTCTTCCAGGGAATAATCCAGCACCAAACCGTGCTTTTGTCTATCTTCTGGGATATGACTCATTCCCGCCTTTGAACGTGAACGTATAGTCGCTTTTGTTATATCATTTCCTATAAGGTTGATTTTCCCAGCACTAGGTTTCTCTAAACCTGTAATAGCCGAAATAAGTTCTGTTTGTCCATTTCCATCAATACCCGCTATGCAAACAATTTCACCAGTCCTTACATTGAAAGAAACATCTTTTACAGCATTTTGGTTCTTATGTATTTTGGAGGGTACAGTTACTTTATCGACCGATAACACAACTTCGCCGGGTTCTTTTTCAGCCTTATCAACCTTAAAAGCAACATTTCTTCCTACCATCATGTTTGACAGTGCATCCTTGGTAGTAGAATTAATGTCTACTGTACCAATGCATTTTCCTTTTCTAAGTACAGTGCACCTGTCAGCTACTGCCATAATTTCATTAAGCTTATGTGTAATAAATAGAATTGACTTCCCCTCATTTGCAAAGCCCCGTAAGATTCCCATAAGCTCTTCTATCTCTTGAGGTGTAAGTACTGCAGTAGGTTCGTCGAATATGAGTATATCGTTGTCCCTATATAGCATCTTTATTATTTCAACGCGTTGTTGCATTCCTACCGATATTTCCTCAACAAGTGCGTCTGGATTCAACTTTAGTCCATATTGCTCACTAAGAGCAATAATCTTTTCTCTTGCCTTTTTTCTTTGTAGAAATCCCATTTTGTTTGGCTCTATACCTAAAATAATATTTTCGAGGACTGTAAATATCTCTACTAACTTAAAGTGCTGATGCACCATTCCGATACCTAGCTTATTTGCATCATTGGGATTATTAATTTTTACGCTTTCTCCGTTTATTCTGATTTCTCCCTCATCAGCTTGATACAATCCAAATAGAATGCTCATTAAGGTTGATTTTCCTGCACCGTTTTCTCCTAACAGGGCATGGATTTCACCTTTTTTTAACCTCAAATTTATATCATCGTTTGCTATAATCCCAGGAAATCTCTTTGTTATATTTAGCATTTCAACAATATAGTTTTCCATTTTACCCTCTCTTTGCGTTCTAATTTATTAAGCCGTGATAAATATTATTGCTGCTAATCTATTGCTCAATGAAATTTATAGGGGAAAGGCTTATTGCCAATCCCCTATATGTTGTTTGTAATATAGCTAATAAATCAATTTCATTAATCCACATTAAATAATGGATACCTTATACTACTATCTAACAGTAACTTTAACCTTCTTTAGATTCAATGAACCTGTGAGCTCGTCTGCTGTTGCAACACCCTTGCTATCAGCAACTTTAATTTCACGTATTATTTTAACGTTACCATCTGATATTGACTTATATAATACATCATAATCAGCTTTTGTAAACTTATTGAATCTATCAAAAGCATTTGCTTTTTCATCACCAATAACAATTGTTGGAAGTCCTACTCCATCATTAGAAGCATTTAAAACGGTAGTTGTTCCTGCATACTTCTCAAAATCTTTTGTCTTGTATATAGATGTAAGAACCTGAATTACTGACTCTCCAAGACCCTTTGTAGCTGATGTTATAACGGTTTCACTATCATATCTTTGGTCAACGTCAACACCAATAACCTTCTTACCTGCTTCTTTAGCTGCTGACATAACGCTCTTACCTACTGATCCTCCACAACCAAAAATAACTTCTGTGCCTTCTTGATACATAGTCTTTGCTGTAGCTTTATTTGTATCATTCTCAGCAAAATCACCTGTGTAATGGTATGTAACAGGAACAGCTCCATCAGCAAATCCAAGCTCTGCTGCCGCTGCTTCTATACCTTGAAGGTATCCATAACCAAAAGCCTGAACCGCTGGTACAGACATACCACCCATAAATCCAAGACTCTTATATCCGTCTTTCACTGCAGCATACCCTGCCATATAACCTGATTGTTCTTCTGCATATGTAATACTTGCAACATTAGATTTAGTCTCATATGTCTTGTAATCAGCTGTATGTGGCATACCATCTAGTAGTATGAACTTAACTTCAGGATATTTTGTCTGTGCTTCATAAACTGCAACTTCAAATAGATAACCAGGAGTTACTACAACCTTAGCTCCACCTGCAACCGCAAGATCAATTGACGCAAGGTACCCGGTATCTGATGCTTCTTCTGGCTTGTAATACTTGTGAGTAATCTTATTTTCTTCAGCAAATTTAACTACACCTTCCCAAGCCCCTTGGTTAAATGACTTATCATCGATATTACCCTTGTCCGTAATAAGAGCAATCTCAAAACCATCGGATGAACTACCGGATCCGCAACCTGGCAATAGCATTGTCATTGCTAAAGCACAAATAATCAATACTGACCAAAACTTTTTCATACTTTTGTATCCTCCTGTTATTTTTTGTTGTACGTATAAAGATATCTTATCACTAAAAGGCAAAAAAATAAACCATAAAGTAGCATGTTTTAATATATATATACTTCTTTACAGTACTTACCATATTTTCTGCCAATCTGATTGTTCCATTTGTATTTACATGGTTACTGTCATGAAAACACATGTTATTAAACGTTAATAGTATGTTATAACGCAAAACAAGACCCCATGCTATTAACATGAGGTCTTGATATAAATCTGGCAGATTCCTACTTTCCCAGGTCGTCTCCAACCAAGTATCATCGGCACTAGGATGCTTAACTGC
>JAEYTP010000116.1 GCA_023433945.1 Bacillota bacterium
TAATCAACATTTGCATTAGCAGAAGTTGCTGCAGGAGGTGTATAGCCTGCAGGTACATAACCCTTAGGAGGATTTTTAATAAATAACCCGCCTATAGTGCAGACAATAGCAAATATTAAGCTCAGAACCATAAAGGTTTTAAGCTCTCCAACCCCTACTCCACCGAATACTTTTATAAATCTTTCAATAATAGGTGTAAATACTACACCACCAAAGCCAAGAGATGCAACAATAATGCCTGTTATAAACCCTCTCTTGTCGGGGAACCACTTTTGTGCACAGGCAATTGTTGTAGAATAAGTAAAGCCCATTCCAACTCCACCTAAAATACCATATGTAACCCATAGCAACCACGGTGCAGAGGGTTTTACAAATGACGCTAGCAAAAATCCAATAGCCAATATTAGGCCGCCAATAATAACGATATTTCTAGGTCCATATTTGTCTTGAAGCTTACCACCGATAGTACTGCCTATTGTAAGTGTAGCAAGCAAAAGCGAAAAGGTTAATCCAGCTGCTGCATTGTCTCCAGCAAACAAGCTTTTTGCTATTCCATTTTGAAATATACTCCAAATATAAGCCGTGCCTAGACATAGTTGTATTGCAATAGCAGCAATTACAGGAATAACGCGGTTATTTTTCTGATTCATAGTTTCCTCCTATTAAATTGTGAGAAATTAATTTCGTTCTTCTTGTGAGTAATCTAGTTCTGCTTGCGAGCTATCTGGTTATATTTGTGAGTAACCTAGTTCTGCTTGCGGAGCATTCCGATTGTGCTTGTGTGCATCGGTTCTGCTCTGATTAACCTGGATCTGCTTGTGGCTATCAGGTTCTTGGCTAGATTTAAAACATTAAATGAAAAAATATGTAGAAAAAATGATATTAGTTAGTAAATAATAGCATACAATGTATTTGTTTACAAGCATTTTATTTTGGGCCATCGGGGTACGGGGAGACTGGTCTCGCCCGTATGCCGCTTTGCGTTTTGTAGGAACGTGAAAAGAAATAAAATATTTAATGAAATTACTCGTAAATATGACACCCTGTTGTCGTATTATTCATATAAAATTTAATTATTACAAATTTATGGAGGTGATTCGTTATGTATTACCACGAAAAATGGGCAAATGGCACAATTTATAGATTTGCCGGCACAGGTGTTGCAGGATATGGCGGAGATGGAGAAAAAGCTGACGCAGCTCATCTTAATGGCCCTGCTGGCTTGGCGGTAGATAAGGACAACAATGTATATGTAGCTGAAATACACAACAATACAATTCGGAAAATTGATTATAAAACAAGAATTATATCAACTGTTGCAGGATGTGGTTACAAAGGCTTTGAGGGTGATGGGGGGCTTGCAATTAATGCTAAGTTAAATGGACCAGAAGGTCTATTCGTAGATAATCTTGGAAATATCTTTATTGCAGATACATATAACCAAAGAATAAGAATGGTCAGTTCCAGAACAGGAGTAATTGAGACAATTGCTGGGACTGGTGAAACAGGATATAACGGAGAAGGCATAAGGGCAACGGATGCATACCTAAATTATCCTGCCGGAGTTGTCGTTGACTCAAAGGGAAATGTGTATTTCAATGACTACAAAAACGATAGAATCAGAAAAATCAACATAGATGGTATTATTTCAACGTATGCCGGGACGGGTATCCCCGGGTATAGTGGTGATGGTATCCTTGCGAGCAAAGCTCAAATCAATGACGTTTATGGATTGGGAATTGATAGCAAGGACAATGTATTTATAATGGATAGCCTTAATTTTGCAATCAGAAAAGTGGATGCTGATTCGGGGATAATATCCACTATAATTGGGAAAGGGGAGCCAGGACCAATTGTTGAATTTGAGAAAATAAATGATGCTTACATAGGCGGTCCGTTGCACAAAAAGGGAACCATTGGAATTGAATCCCCCCATGCTGTAGAAGTGGATTCAAAAGGGAATATTTTTATTGGAGATACTGGTTCATATCGAATAAGGATGGTCAACCTGGAAAGAAATCTGGTATATACGGTGGCGGGTAACGGTAATAAAGGTAATTCGGGTGATAACGGGCCTGCTCTATGCGCTTGTATAGGCGTTCATGGACTTAGGATAGACTCCCTCAACAATTTGTACTTCGTTGATTATCATAACCACGTGATTAGGGTTGTCCGATTTGATTAAATTATTTTCAATTATCTAATAATAATATGCAATTTGTAATAAGTACAATGTCCTTCAGATTTATCTGGAGGCGACACTCCGACCACGGGTAAGCGCATGAATTTTCCTAAAGAAAACACAAGCGCCGTATGTCCCCGCCGGGAGGCCAGTGGAGCATACGGGGAGACTGGTCTCACCCGTAAGGCGCTTTGCGTTTTGAACAACGTGAAAAACGCCTGTGTTATCCGAAGATAATACAAGCGCCGTGGTCTGAGTGAGAGGACTTGCCATCTGCTTCACTTTGCTAGCATCCTACCAGATCGAATTTCAAATTCTCATTATTTCTTTGAAACATAAATAGTATTTGAGAAACCTTCAACATACAAAGAGCAATCAAGATTATTTGATATAAATTGTACTGGAATAAATACCGTATTTCCAACTGCCTTTGCTTTAGTTCCAAGAGCTACTGATTTACCGTTAATGGTCACTTTATCACTATTTGCTTTTACTTCTAAAGTCTTACTATTAAAGGTAATGTAAGTTGAAGCCCCCTTAATTTCAACTGTACCACCGAGAGCTGACACTATATCATTTATTGGTACCATTGTAATTCCTTTTTCAACATAAGGCTTTTGGGAAAATACCAGCTTATTATTTTCAACGAATACAGTTATTTCTTTGCTGTCTGTTTTTAGTTGAGTAACTACTGCTTTTTTACTTGAAGTTACAAGTTTATTGGAAGCCATAATTACTCCACCTTCAGCAACAACGTAAACATATCCATTGTATGAAGCAACACCATACGCTGACACCGAAATATTCAAATCTGTAATATACCAAGTTTTTAGGTCTTTTGAAGTAAGGAGAGTTCCATTTGAGCAAGCAATAACAAATATATTGTTTTTATCATCATAGGTAATATCATTTAGCGCATAGCTATCTGATACCTTTGTTGTTGTCCATGTATTCAAGTCTTTTGATGTGCTGATGGAATTTTTATGAAGTGCTACAAAAGTATCTTTTGCCTTAATTATTTTATAACATGTCTCTTTATTTATATTAAAGGCGGTTGTCTTTAACTTGTCGGAAATCTTAAGACCAACACCGCCATTACCTACAACATATACATCTCCACCAATATTTCCAACATAATTTGGATTTAGTGGAAGTGTTTTTAATGAATAATACCCATTTGTATCAGAATAAGCGTATACATCCTTTGATGACGAGATGCAAATTATTGATGTTTTATCAGTCTCCACGAAACCATATGCAGCAAATTCGTTTGCAGCTTTGTTAGTTGTCCAATTTTTAAAATCAGTAGATGTCGCTGTATAATGGCTCTCTGATTTTACTTTAAGAGTATTATCATACCAATTCCATACATCCCCTTTTAAGTTAATCTTATGTTCTGCAGAAACTTTTCCGTCTGAAAGTAAAACAGCACTATTTTCAGCCAGAGCTAGAACGATTTTTTTATCAGGTATACTATTAATTTTATACGTTAGTGACTGCTTTCCAAATGTACATATCCATTTATCATCACTATGCTTAAATATTTCTCCATATTTACTGTACGTAAGAAATGAATCTCCTATTTTTACAATGCCTGCCATTGAAGCCATCATTCTGTCTTTTAGTTGAAGCTCAGATGTAACTCGTTTAATTGATTCCATATCTGTTATGTCCCTAATTTTACCCAGAAAGCCCAACACATACATTTTGCCATCGCTATATATCATTTTTACTAAATTTGAGTTATATAAAGTATTAGAAATTGCATCAGTTTCCTGAAAATCGTCTACTTTTTGATTTGTAGTAAGCAAATCCTTTGAAGTTGCAACGGTACCGGTTACTATAGAAAAATACCATAAACCATTTGCATATCCAATATCAAAATATGAAGACTCACAATTACCGGCAACAAAGTTCTTATAGGCTTTAAAGTCCTTGGTGTATTTTATTGTGTTATTGTTATCAATACTAAAAGCATATGTATTGCTCTCATAGTTTACGGCTATATCATCTGCACCTGCAGGTAAGTTGCTACATAACTTAGTCCATGTTGTGCCATCAACTGACCTAAACAGCTTTCCGTCCGTATAGCCTATGTAAAAATACTTTCCATCATATTCAAAAAACGCTAGTGTCGAATTCCAAACACTTACGCTAGTATCCCATTTTTCACCGTCCATTGATACAAAAACCTTACCTTTTATATCTATGCTTACAAACCTAGTTCCATCAGAACATATCTCATGTAGGTTAATACCGCCCGGTACTGTTTTCTCGACCCATGTATCTCCTGCGTCCTTAGAAAGTATGTATTTACCATTAGTCGAGGTTACTATTACCGTATCACCAGCATGTGCAATTCCATAGAATTTATTACCACTACCATCGTCCAGGCGTACAAAATTATAGGTGTTTTCATTAGCGGCTAAGCTCTGAGTACAAAATACGTTTAACATAAGTACTAGCATTAGTAGTATTGAAATTAACTTTTTCATTTTATCCCATCCTTAATATTTTTTGGTTATTATGTAACATTATATATAATACTGTAAACGTTAATTTACTGTCAATATAAACCAATTATGTTAAAGTCCTGCACTAGCGAAACTAAATTCCCTACATACTACGGTGGGAGTAAACGTGATTTTTAGTTTGTAAAACAAACATATCTCAACGAGGATTTTTCGGTCCGGGAGGCCAGAGGGGCATACGGGGAGACTGGTCTCTCCCGTAAGGCGCTTCGCGTTTTTTACAACGTGAAAAATGCCTGTATTATCCGCAGATAATACAAGCGCTGAAGACTGGTCTCACCCGTAAGGCGCTTTGCGTTTTTTTACAACGTAAAAAACGCCTGTATTTTCCGCAGAAAATACAAGCGCCGTGGTCGGAGTGAGAGGACTTGAACCTCCAGCATCTTGGTCCCAAACCAAGCGCGCTGCCAATTGCGCTACACCCCGAAATATAAAGTTTTGTGCGCTGTTCGATGTTGTTCCGTGTCTCAAGCGCATATGTATTTTACTATGTGCGTAGACATAAATCAATACTTGTTTTACCCCAATTTGGGAGATTATTTGATATTATCTTCATAATTCTAACATTTATTCAATTTTATTAACCTGTTTAAACATTTAAACCGTAATATAATTGAAAAGATTTTAACCTTGATACGTCATATTTCATTATCTATAATTTAAGTATCATTAAAAATATGGAATAAATTACGCATATCGCGGTATAGCTTACTGGCAGGCCATTATGGCAATAAAGAGCCTGCTATAAATTATTTCATAAAGGGGGGACATAGCATTAAACGTATTTTAGGGCAAATGAGGAGAGCTGTTGAAGATTACAGTATGATTTCTGAAGGGGACAAGATTGCAATCGGTGTCAGTGGAGGTAAGGATAGTACTACTTTGCTGACAGTGCTGCGCCAACTGCAAAAATTTTACCCTGCAAGATTTGATATTGAAGCAATAACCCTAACAATGGGTATTGGTAACCCTGATTATTCTCAAGTCGCCAATCTCTGCAAGGATCTAGGAGTGAATTATACCATACATGAAACACAGATAGGCAAGATTATCTTTGATATTCGTCAAGAGAAAAATCCTTGCTCCATGTGTGCCAACCTGCGCCGAGGTGCTCTACATAATGTTGCTAAAGAACTAGGGTGCAACAAAGTGGCTTTGGGTCACCATATGGATGATGTAATTGAAACCTATATGCTAAGTTCACTATATGAAGGTAGACTTCATACATTTTCCCCTGTTACTTATCTGGACAGAAAGGACTTGTACCTGATACGTCCAATGATATATAGCGAGGAACATCAGATAAGATCATACGTCAAAGCTTATCAGCTCCCCATTGTAAACAATCCCTGCCCTGCGAATGGCTATACCAAACGTCAGTATGTAAAGGAGTTGCTTGCTTCTCTCCAAAAGGAAAACAGAGAAGTAAAAAGCAATCTATTTGGTGCTATTAAGCGCGCCCAGCTCGATGGCTGGCACGAGTAAAAAGTCACATTAAATCAGAAAGGAAACAAAAAATGAATAAATACATAAGAAAAGGACTTTCGGCTGTGCTTATAGCAGCAGCTCTTGTTAGTTCTATACCTTCTTATACCTATGCAATGCCAAGATTAATAGATCAGACAGTTGAGACACAGAGAATTACCTCGGGGGTAACTCTGGATAAATATAATAGGTTTACCATAAGTGGCTGGCAGAGAACCAATGTGCTAACAGTTGACCTAAACAACGAAAATGTTAAGGTAGATACCTTGCAGAGTAAAAATTCGGTTAACGAACTACAGACGGTAAAAAAACTCGCTCAGAGTCACAGTGCTATAGCCGCAATAAATGGGGGCTTTTTTGATTGGGGCTCAGGAAACACCGGTTATGCATACGGACCAATCATTTCATCCTCAGAAATGTCTCTTGCTGCCTATCGAAATAATACCGACCTGGCAACCCTCTCAATAGATAATATGAATAATGCTCTTTTTTCATATTGGAACACACAAGTACAGCTTATCACTCCAAGCGGCTCAAAACTGTATGTTGGCTCTTATAATAGATATAGTAAAACTTATAACGACATAACAATTGTTGATAAGAAATATGGAGCCAAATCACTGGGAGTTAGCACTCAGTACCCGGACTGGTTTGAAGCTGTAGTAGTTGACGGTGTTCTGACAGAACTGAGAGATGCTCAACCAGCGGTTGATATTCCTGAGAACGGGTTTGTTATGATGACCCGTGCTTCAGGCAAAAAAATCATAACGGATAATTTTAAGATTGGTGATCCGGTCAATTTTGAAGTAACAGTTAATGCTGATGTAAACAATATGAAAATGGCTCTCACAGGAGGCTCTCTTTTAGTACAGGAAGGAAATATTGTGAGTTCCTTTACACATCTACCTGATTCACAATATTCTAGAGCCCCTAGAACTGCCATCGGTTCTTCAAAAGATGGTAAAAAGCTTTATGTTGTGACGGTTGACGGTAGATCCAGCAAGAGCATTGGAATGTCTCAGTATGAGCTTGCAGAATACATGCAATCAATTGGCTGCTATTATGCTATCAATATGGATGGTGGTGGGTCAACTACTATGGTAGCAAGACAGGAAGGTACTACCTCACTTTCAACTGTAAACAGTCCTTCTGACGGTTATGAAAGAGGCGTTGCTACCGGTTTGGGTATTTTCTCTGTAGCCCCTCAGGGACCACTTGATTCTATTATAGTAGAAGCATATGAGGATAAAGGCTTTGTCAATATGGCAAGAGCATTTACCATAAAGGGCGTTGATAAATACCTCAACCCTGTAAGCGCCAGTCTTAACGATGTAAAATGGTCTGTTAGCGGTGTAAGTGGCAGATTTGAGAGTAATGTGTTCTATCCAACTTCCTCTGGAACGGCAACTATTACTGCTACCATTGGAAATGTGACAGGAAGTACCACCTTCGAGGTTCTATCCGCTCCAGTGAAGCTTGAGCTAAACCACTCAAGCGTTTACACCTCGGCGGGAAAGTCCACTACGTTTTCTGTAACGGGTTATGACGAGAATGGATTTAGCGCTAGTATCGCACCCGGCAATATTAAGTGGACAGCCAAGACATTATCAGGTAGTAGCATAGGAAGCTTAAAGTCAAATGTATTTACAGCTTCAAATGACCATGGAAGTACTGGTTATGTGGGCGCAACAGTAGGAAATGTGTCTGCTTATAGCCCTATATATATCTTGGATAGCAATCTTAGCAAGGTCCTAGAAAAGTTTGATACAAGCGGAATTACTGTACAAGCTTCAGATAAAAAAGTCACTGCTAAATACACACAGGCAAAGAATAGGTATAAGTCAGCTAAATACTCTGGAAAGCTTGAATACAACTTTAATACTGTTACTAAATCAAACAAGGTGGCATATTTAAACTTTGCAAATGGTGGAATACCTCTAGAATCTGGCACTTCACGAGTATGGGTTTGGGTATATAGCGATGCAAAGAAGCCTGTTTCTATCAATGCAATGCTAAGTGATTCATCAGGAAAGATATATTACAAGACCTTGGCAACTAATGTATCATGGAAAGGTTGGAGTCACCTCAATGTTTCTATTGCTGATATTAAATCACCGTACAAGCTTCTCAAGTTATATGTGTCATTGCCAGGAGATCAAAAAAGCTCCGGAAGCTTATACTTTGATGATGTTTCTATAACATATTCCGGCTATAACACCATTGATAGCTCAAAGTTACCTAAGAGCACTGTTCCAAAGGATGCGAATTATAAGGATATGTCTTTACCTGTAGCCTCAACAAACTTCTCATTCTCGGTATTTGGACAATCAAAGGCTTACACAGAAAATGATAAAGAACAGATAAACAAGCTTTCTACATTGGCAAAGAGAATAAATACCTACTTGGAAGCATCAGTAGTTGTGGGTCCGCAGGACTCTCTATCAAAATCTCTATCTGTGCCCAAGCTAGGTACAGGCGGTAGCAATTATTCGTATAATAAAAACGGGAACAAGATATTGGTACTAGACACCAGAAAGGGTGGTCTTAGAAGTTCAAATAGTGAGCAATGGTTCTGGCTAAAAGAACAGCTTTCTTCCTTTACAGGAAACAATTTGTTTATCTGCCTCTCTGGCGGAACACAAGCCTTTACTGATTCACAGGAAGGAAAACTATTAGAGACAACTCTTGAAGAATATAAAAAGGAATCAGGTAAAAATGTATGGGTGTTCTACAATGGAAGTACAGATTCAAGTTACATGCGCAATGGCGTTAAATACATTACCACCAAAGGTTTTGATAATGGAGCCCCAACATTCGTTACTGTCAGAGTAAAGGGAAACGAGATTTATTACCAGTTTAAGACCTTCTAAATATATAAAGCCATATCTAAATATATAAAACCATATCTAAATAAAAAACCAAAGGAGCAAAATCAGTTCCTTTGGTTTTTACTTTATGTTTATTTAGATGTGGTTTAATACATGTTGTTATTTATATTAGTTTATAAATATCCCTCTACTCTCCCAAGCGTTGTACTGTGCTCTTGAGGAAAGAAGAAAAATCGTCTCTTAGTTCATCTCTATTGAGAGCAAACTCCACTGTTGCCTTCAAAAATCCTATCCTATCCCCAACATCATATCTATCGCCTTCAAAGTCATAAGCATACATGGCTTCTTGCTCAATAAGTTTCTCAAGTGCATCTGTCAGCCATATTTCCCCATTCTTACCCGGCTTAGCATTTTCTAAGTGTTGAAATATTCTAGGAGAAATTATATACCTTCCTAGTATCGCTATGTTTGAAGGTGCCTGATCAATATCCGGCTTTTCTACCAAGCCTTTTACCTTGTATACCCTCTCCTCTACCTGAGTGGCGTTTACAATGCCATACTTCGGAACATCCTGTAATGGTATCTTCTGAACACCTAGAATTGAGGTTTGATACTGATCATAAACATCCATTAACTGCTTTATACAAGGGGTATCAGACTTAACAATATCATCCCCTAAAAGTACTGCAAATGGCTCATCGCCTATAAAGGATTTAGCACAGTATATGGCATGTCCCAACCCCTTTGCTTCCTTTTGCCTTATATAATGTATATTCGCCATGTTGGATATGCTCTCTACTAGCCCTAAAAGCTCACATTTTCCCTTTCTTGATAGCTCTTCCTCAAGCTCATAGGATTTGTCAAAATGGTCTTCGATAGCTCTTTTATTCCTTCCCGAAATAACCAAAATATCTTCAATTCCTGCTGCTGCTGCTTCCTCAACGATATATTGAATAGTGGGTTTATCCACTATAGGAATCATTTCCTTTGGGGTTGCCTTTGTTGCAGGTAGAAATCTTGTACCTAAACCAGCGGCTGGAATTATAGCTTTACGTACCTTCATACTTTTTGACCTCTCTTGGTATGGTATTTTTCAATCTAATATGTACATTCTAACATATTTTTGGCAATTCATCTATTTCCCACTATTTTCATTTTATATATCCATTTTAATTCATATTTAAATTTATATTTTTTTCACATTTTTATTAATCACATTGCTTAAAAAGGCATTGACTACTTCCAATTTTGTGTTATACTTTTAACAAATACTACATATAATAGAGTATTACTAGTAATGCAATTGATTGAGTTTCCAGATCGGCATTGCTATATGAAAACTCAATTGGTGAAGTATAAAAAACTTAATATTGTTTATCTTCAGGGCAGGGTTAAATTCCCTACCGGCGGTAATATGCAAAATAGGCATTAGCCCGCGAGCGAAAGCTGACATGGTGAGATTCCGTGGCCGACAGTACAGTCTGGATGGAAGAAGATGGTTATACAAGTGTATTTTATGCCCTGTGATACTTTTTATCACAGGGTTTTTTAGCGTATTGGAGTTTTGCAGAATTCCCATTTTACGTAGCATTTTCTTGTTGTAGAACCATCTAGACCGCCAAAATTGAAAAGAAAGGATGAGTTGCAAAAATGTTAGTGAACAAGAATTTGAAGAAGCTAGTAACAATGGGGGTACTTACGGCCATATCAATAATATTGATTATGATAATAAGATTTCCTCTAATTCCTGCAGCACCATTTATGGAATATGAACCGTCAGATATTCCAATTATTATTGGAGGGCTAATATTCGGTCCAGTCTCAGGAATTATTCTAGCGGTAGTTACTGCATTTGTTCAGTTCGCAACGGTAAGCTCAGGTAGCGGATTGATTGGATTACTAATGCATGTTATAGCCGCAGTTGTTCTAGTAGGTGTTTCGGCAGGCATCTATAAGCTTAAAAAAACTACGAGTGGTCTTATAATAGGTTTAGTGTTAGGAACTATTGCAATGACGGCAGTAATGATTCCAGCTAACCTTATATTCTATCCTCTTTTTACAGGTATGCCTGTTTCAGCAGTAAAAGAATTGGTTGTACCTGTATTATTGCCTTTCAACTTAATAAAGGCAGGGCTTAACTCCATTGTCACCTTCTTGATCTTCAAGGCCGTAGGAAAGCTTCTTACCCGCATTGCAAATAGCTAAAGCAGCTAACCTATAATGTTGGTTACAATTTTTTCAGGAAATATGGCAAAATTTAAAAATTTATATTTACAATAAAATCATTAGCATTTATTATATTAATAATGACGTCCACTACCTGACTAACATAACAAAGCAATAATTTTACGGGGTGATAAGATTTATGGAATTTTGTCCAAAATGCGGTTCCTTGAAGATCAACGGAAACTGCACCAATAAGAAATGTGACCAACATGTTAAATCTTTAGTAGAATTAGCTACAGCTCAACAAATTGATTACATTAAGGAATTAGCAGAGCAATTAGCTGAGGATGTAAGCGAGATGAATTTCGACATAATGAGCAAAGCAGATGCTGCTTACCTCATAGACGAATATCAAGAACGTCTTGATGAGAACGAGAAAGGTCTGGTTGTGGAGGAAGACGACCTCGATGAGGAAAATGAAGTTGAGGACGAAGAAATTTAAAGAAATATTTGAGACTGTGGGTTTTTCCACAGTCTCTTTCTATTTTTCTTGATATGCTGTTGATAAGTTATGAATAATTCTAAACTACTCCCTTGTGAATATGTTAACTAATGAATACACCTATGTAGGTTATGGATGCTCATACCTTCCAATCCATTTCATATCAAGGGTTTTTAGCTTTTTAATATTTTTATTTTTATGTGGAATACAAGTGTGGATAATGTGCATAACTTTGTGCATAACTTTTATGTTAACTGTATATTATTGTCCCAAGCCATAGCCATATGAGAATAAAACGTTGTCGTTTTTCTGATCTAGTATGGTATATGGAACCTGCTTATCATCCTTCGGCCATGATACAGGCAACCTTCCAGTGAATTGATAATCCCCATATAAGACCTGTGCAATAGCTTTTCCCTCAGTACCAGGTAGCCAAGCCTCAACAAATGTTGCCCACTTATTTATATGATTGTCCAAAAGCCTTGGTCTTCCGGATACAAGTACTACAACCACAGGGCGTTTAGATTCATATGCTTTATTAAGTGCAATCATATTCTCATCTAATGTCATACTTCCGTCAAGTGTCAACGTCTCTGCATCTCCTTTACCCTCTGCATAGGGATATTCTCCAATAGCTACTACCACTACATCTGCTTCATTGAGTTTATTCATATCGGTAATAATCTTACCGCCATTTTGCGATGCTATTTCTGTAAATCCCTCCAGTATTGACGTTCCCTTCATCCATCTACTGTTAACTCCCGAATCCTGTCCTCCTTGCCAATCCTTTGTCCATCCTCCGCACTGCACACCGATATTGTTAGAAGCAGGACCTATAACGGCTATCTTACCTTTCTTTTCAAGAGGAAGCATACTATTTTCATTCTTTAGTAATACTAGAGAGCTTCTGACTGCCTTTTGTGCTAATTCTATAGTATCCTGTCTTCTTAGTGTATAGGACTGTGTGCTGCTCACGGAACTGAACATACCCATTTCGAGCTTAACCCTGAGTATCCTGCTTACTGCATCATCTATTCTCTGATTGTTTATATACTTGTTCTCAACGCCGGAAACAATGGCATCATAGCATTCTCTCCATTGCTCTCCCTCCATGATTACATCCAAGCCTGCATTCACAGCAGTAATAACCTTTTGGCCGAGGTTTCCACCCGAAATTTGTTGAACACCTTGATAATCACTGATAACAATACCCTTAAAACCCATTTTGTCTTTTAGTGTGTATTGTATTAAATCTTTGTTTGTATGGTTCTTTTGCCCATTTATGCTACTATATGAGACCATTATTGATTTAACACCTGCTATAATGGCTTCCTTGTAAACTGAAAGATAGTATTTGTCAAGCTCATTGCTCGAAATCTCAAAATTTCCCTGGTCAATCAAATACCCGCTATCACCTGTACCATATTGTACAGCTCCATCTCCAACGAAATGTTTTGCGCATGCAATAATACCATTATCCTGATAATTCTTTATTATCGGGATAGACATAATAGTTACCAGATCAGGATTCTCGCTAAAGCTTTCATAGATTCTACCCCAACGAATATCCTTACTCACAGCAACGCAAGGTGAATAATTCCAATCAAAGCCTAGTGTTTTTAACTGGTTTGCTGTAGCTGCTGCTATTTGTCCTGCTAGCTCTGTATCTCCACTTGCTCCTAAACCAATATTGTGTGGAAATACTACCTCATCCTGTAGAAAGTTACTACCATGTACAGCATCAACACCAAAAGCAAGCGGTATTTTTTGCTCACTGCTAAGAGCTGCTGCTTTATACTTGCCGATAGTAGCCATCCAGTCCTCGGGTCGGTTTTCTCCTGCTATTGAACCTCCCGCAGCAAACATAGAACCTATTCCATATGTTTTTACTTCTTCAGGGGATATGTAGGACATTTCTACTTGTACCATCTGACCAACCTTTTGGCGTATATCCATTGAAGCCATAATATTTGTAATGTTCTCATCAATTGAAAGTGACTTGTCATATTTAGGTTGGTTAGCGTTTATTTGTGATGCAAGGCTCATTGATTTGTTTGTTGACCCTGAAGCTACAGAGTTATCACCACCTTCAGAAAAGCATCCTGTAACACTAGTAGCAAGTAAAACGGTTGCAATAAAAATGGAAGTAATTTTTTTTAACAAATTATCTCGCTCCTTAAAAGTTATAGAAGGACAACCTACTTGTAATTTTTACCAGGGAAATATGATATTGTTATACTAATAGTATTAAATTTTCCATGTTTTTTCAACTAATTATTATTGAAAAACTAAGATTTGGTAAAATGAAAGGATGACCCCGTAATGAAAAAATGTAAAATGCTTTTATGTCTATTATTGTCCATCTCACTGCTGACATCAGTCTTACAGGCTTTTGCAGCAGAAAATAAGGATACCCCAAAGAAGCTTTTCATGTGGGAGGTTACCCCCAAGAATGATGCATCGGGTAAAAATATAGTCTATATATTAGGCTCAGTATCTCTTCCCGATACGGCCTCCTATCCCCTAAATAAGCAAATAGATGCTGCTTACAATTCGTGTGAAAAACTCATAGTGGAAAGTGATACTGATAAACTTACAAATAATGATATACAGAAGTATCTTACCAAATATGGAATGCTCCCTAAAAACTATCCCTTAAACAAGATGCTTACTGAAGATATATATAAAAAAGTGGATTCCTTCATAAAGAAAAAATCTAATAATAAATACAGTCTTCCGTCCTTTATAAAGTATAAGCCATGGGTTGTTGATCTGTTGCTTCAAAATATGGTTATAAAGGAAACCCTCAAGAAATCCCAAATCTCCATGGATTCAAACTATATAGCAAAGGCTAAGAAGGATAAAAAGCCCATTCTGGAAATGGAGACACCTGAAGAACAATACAAAGCCTTAGCAAGCCAATCTTACTATGTTCAGAAGCAAATGCTTATCAATAATATTTCAGATTCCACCAATGTTGCAAAGCGTATACAGAATATGTACGATGCATGGAGTGTAGGTGATACTGACTCAATGAAAAAGCTGATATTTGATGACAGTAAAATGGATATATATAATAATTTTAACAAGGTTATGTACTATGATAGAAGCTTAAAAATGGCGGATTGTATGGATAAATATCTCAAAGAAGGCGGTAAATACTTTGCAGTAGTAAGTGCTGGCATTACAACAGGTGAAACCAACATAATAAAGCTGCTTATCGATAAAGGGTATACCGTTAAGCAGCTAGAACAACAATCAGATAATAATATATCAAAGTAAAAATATATCAAAGAATAAACATTAGGTAATAATGAAACAAAGTAATAACGAAGCAAAGTATTATTTTCAAAGTATTATTAAGCAAAGTATTATTTATTAAAGTATTTATATAGTATAGAAATAGCAATAACATTATTAAAGCTATATACAGCGGGGCATATCAGTTGTATCTTTAACAATTATATGCTCTGCTTGAAGCTCTTTAATATTTCGTCCTTTATATCCCATAGCTTTTGTGATAAGTCAACATAGTAAGTGTGAGGATTCTCAAATCTAAGCACCTCTTCCCACAACTTGCCTATCTCCTGCTCACTAAAGCTTCTGATTTCCTGAAGACTTCTATTTTTATCTATTATGTTTCCTCGTTCAACAATCTTCTCTAGTATTGGCTTGGCATAATAGTTGGTAATGGTCTTAGTTTTCCATGTATGCTCAGGATGAAATAGCTTGTAGGGTTTTGAATCATCAATAGTCTCATCAAATAAGGTTATTACGTCGGCAATTGCTTTATTTGTGTCTTTGTCGTATAATCTCCAGGTTTGCTTAAACCCAGGATTTGTAATCTTTCCAACATTTTCACTCAGTTTAAGCCGAGGCGCTAACCTCCCATTTTCCTCAATGGCTGAAAGTTTGTATACTCCTCCAAACACAGGCTCTGAACGAGAAGTAATGAGTCTCTCTCCTACTCCGAATAAATCTATACATGCTCCTTGAATCAAAAGGTCTCTGATAATATACTCATCTAGCGAATTTGATGCTACGATTTTGCAATCAGGAAAGCCCGCTTCATCTAGCATCTTCCTTGCCTGCTTTGATAGATAGGTAATATCCCCCGAATCAATCCTTATTCCCTTTGGCCTGCAGCCTCTAGAAACAACCTCTTCGTTGAAGGCTTTTATCGCATTTGGAACACCAGACTTTAAAACATTATAGGTGTCTACCAAAAGAGTACAATTATCAGGATATGTTCTTGCATACGCCTTAAATGCCTCCAACTCAGTTGGAAACAATTGAACCCAGCTATGTGCCATCGTTCCAAGGGCTGGAATATTAAAATGTTGTTCTGCAATGGTACACGCAGTACCAAAACACCCACCTATATATGCTGCTCTTGCACCATACATCGCACCGTCATACCCCTGTGCACGTCTAGAGCCAAACTCCATAATAGGCTTTCCCTCCGCAGCTCTAACAACCCTGTTTGCCTTTGTAGCGATGAGACTCTGATGGTTAATAGTAAGCAGCACCATAGTCTCTATGAACTGTGCTTGTAGCAATGGACCTTTTACAACAACAATTGGTTCTGCTGGGAAGATAGGCATTCCTTCGGGAACCGCCCAGATATCACATTCAAATTTAAAATTACTCAAATAAGTAAGAAACTCTTCACTAAATAAATTCTTTGCTCTTAAATACTCAATATCTGCTTGAGAGAATTTTAGATTCCTTATATAATCTAAAAGCTGCTCTATACCTGCCATAATGGCAAAACCACCATTATCGGGTATTTTTCTAAAAAACATATCAAAACAAGCTTCTCTATCTGAAATTCCATTCTCTATAAAACCGTTTGCCATTGTAATTTCATAAAAATCAGTCAACATGGACAAATTGATTCTCTCGTTCAAGTCAGTCACCCTTTCAAAAGCCCCAGTTTAATATGACTTTATTATTAAGAAAGAGTATAGATTTTATGTACAGATAAATACGGTCTATATCAAACAGTTTTTACCTAAACTCTATCCATACAGGAACCTCTATACTCCAATATACTCATTGGGCCAAGCTATTTCTAGAAAACTCATATACCCGAGTCCATAACCAGTTTATAAAGCCCTATACTAAACTAGCTCATTGAGCCCAGCTAAAAATTCATTCAATTGCTCTGCCTTTGTATCCTCCCATTGCTCAAAGCTCTTAATGTGTAAAAGCATTGTCTCAACTTTTTTGGCCAGTTTCTTTAAAAATGTGCTGTTAAACAATGCTATATCCATATGATTTGAGAAATAGCTTATTATAGCAAGCTTTATATCCTCTTCTACTATAGCCTTCTCACCTTCATTGAGAATATCCCTATGCTGCCAATGCTCATTATGGATACCTTGGAATGCCCTCTCTGTAAAGAAGCTTATAAAACCCTCAAAATCTTCTGCATTATTGCCAACCTCAACCTCAAATAAAATAATAAAAAATAAGTGAAGTTTAAAGTTTATATTTAAGTTTGCTAATACATGTTCCCCAATCATTTTTTCATATTTATCGGTAAAAATCAGCTCTCTTTCAAAGCTAATCTCATCTTCTACATTGAGCTTGCACTGCACAATATCGTTAAACCTTGATAGCTTATCTACAATCAGCAGGTTGTAGCTCTCATCAGTGGTAAGCCTGTTGATTTTGATGATATACTCGCTCATTATGTCACATGCCTGCCTGAAATCTATAGAAGTACCTATGGATTTCATTATTCTATAGGAAAAGGTTTCATTAATAGAGCGCGACAGTATATTTGCCATTCTCTTGTCCTTTTTCATATTATCCTGCGCATTTATCTGGTTAAAGACAAGAAGTAACTGTTTATCCACCATTTCAAGATTCTGTTTTATAGAGTGAAGCATATCCCTATAGAATTTTTCAGAAAAGTTATAGGTGTAATTCTTGTATATGATTTTATGCTCAATCTCACTCCAGAACATATTTACCAATGCCTTTATCTGAAGCTCGAACTTGATATCGGTATTCATTCTCTTGATAATGCCATCAATCCGATATATTTTGAAACCATTCTTCTGATCTTGTGGCTGCTTTTCTCCAAGCCTCAAGAGAATATCTCCTGACTCAGGGGCACAATAATAGCCATTTCCACAATCTATAGAAAATATCTTGCTAAGGCGCTTGTATATCTTTGCTTCGTCTTCTATAAATCTACACTCTATTCTAAGGCCTATAAGGTCACTTAAACTGAAGAGATATTCTTCTGGATTCAAATTCTCGTTGTATGAGTCAGTTCTAATCATTTTTTCTTTCAAACTCTCAACACTTTTAACCCTATGATTAATATTTACAAAAAACTCAAATTCCTCTAAAAGAGACCTAAAGTACTTATATAAATCATCGGTAAATATCTCTAATAAATCACGTTTTTCATCCAATATTGCAACCGTTTGATCAATAAACCCAAACAGGTTTAACTTCCTACCTTTTTCCATTTTAAATACTACCTTTATAATGTTTTATTTTTTATTACGCTAAATATTATATCATTTGAAATTAAAAAATGGTGTTATTAACAAAAATTAATAATATATTAAATACAAAATGTAAAATGTGCTAAAATATTGCTGATATTAGCAAATAGCTATATAATGAATGCATATAATTACGAAAGTGGGGAATGAGAAGATGCTTCAACCTTATGATTTACCTTTGGAAAAATTATATCAATACAAACCTGAACTTACCAAACAACCTGACTTTGATACTTTCTGGGCTGACACCCTGAATGAACTCTCACAAGTCAAATTACAATATACCCTTACTCCATATGATTATCCTGTTAAGGGCATAAAAGTATACATAGTCAATTTTAAAGGCTTTAACAATGCAAATATTGAGGGAACTTTTGCGGTACCAGAGGGAGACGGTAAATTCCCTGGATTGATGCTGTATCACGGCTACAATTGGGCTGCTGATGGGTGTATTCATGATGTTGTTAACTGGGCCTTAAGGGGCTATGCTGTATTTCATATGCAGGTTAGGGGTCAGCAGGGATATAGCAGTGATAACGTGGTATCATCTACTGGTGGTGTATGCGGTTGGATGACCAAAGGTTTGCTCGACAAGAAGGAATACTATTATAGAGCTGTTTATATGGATGCGGTCAGGGCCCTCGAGGTTTTGGTAGATTTGAAAGAGGTAGACGCTACAAGGGTTGGTGTTCATGGTGGAAGTCAGGGCGGTGCTCTTACTTTAGCTGCCGCTGCACTTAGTAATATACCTATTGTGGCAGTCTCAGATTTCCCATACCTATCAAATTTTAATCGGGCTATTGATGTTGCAATGAGCCCACCCTATACAGAATTAAACGAATTTTTTAAAAGAAATACCAATCCTGCTATTGAGATTAAGGCCAAGGAAACTCTTTCATACTTTGATATAATGAATCTAGCTGACAGAATAAGGTGCTTTACTTGGGTTAGTATTGGGCTTGTTGATGATATTACACCACCATCAACAGTATTTGCTATGTACAATCACCTTCTTTGCTCCAAGGAGATCTCAGTAAATAGGTATTTTGGGCATGAATTTATGCCTGGTACAGTAGAAGCAAAGCTTCGTACACTTATGAAGTATCTGCAGGCATAGATACTGCTATATAGTAACTACAGGAATTCATTTACTGCTAGTAGGTATCTGCAGGCATTCATTTACTGCTAGTAGGTATCTGCAGGCATTGGTTCTACTGCTATGAAGTATATGAAGGCATTGACTTTACTGCTATTAAGTATCTAAATGTATAGAATTTAAAAAAGCTCTTGGTATATACATATGATAAGTATTTGCCAGGAGCTTTTGTATAAAAGCAGAAAGATGAGAAGCTTGCTATGCTAACTATTCCACCTGCAAGACCATTTATTATCAATCCCTATGTAGTCTAGCACCTTCATGGTGTGATGATTAATTATATCCTCTAAGCCTTCGGGTTTGTTGTAAAATGCGGGCATTGGCGGAATAATACCCACTCCTAGCCTAGAGAGCTTTAGCATATTTTCTAGATGAATTGCACTAAGTGGAGTTTCTCTTGGGCACAGCACAAGCTTTCTACCTTCTTTTATGCATACATCTGCACATCTAGCTATAAGTGTGTCACTTAATCCGCTTGAAATAGCGCTCAAGGTTTTCATGCTGCATGGGATAATAATCATTGCATCCAGGCGGTAAGATCCACTAGCTAGGCATGCCCCTAAGTCATCATTTGAGTATGTACAATCAGAAAGCTTATCTATTTGCTCATAGGATATTTGCGTCTCAATCTGTATAGTCTTTTTCCCAAAGCTGCTCACAATTAAATGTACCTCAGCATCCGACAAACTTTTGATTGCTTCAATTAATCTAATACCATATATTGCACCAGTTGCACCCGTTATGCCAATGGCTATCTTCATAATAGCACCTTCTATTTTAAAAAACTTAGCTACAATATAGTATTAAATGGAGGCAGGTATTATTCAGAGAGTAATAGTATTTTTACATGTGTGAAATTATGGTACAAATCTGTATCTCCGTTTGCGTTGAATGATCGGGCAATATTTTACACTAAATAGCAAAATAGAACAGTAATTATACAAAGTTATTCGTGCTATAATTTAATACATAGGAAAAATGGGAAGCTTCCCATTTATGAAAGGATACTATCTATGAGATACGGTTATTTTGATGAAGCCAATAAGGAATATGTTATTACAAGGCCTGATACCCCTGCTCCTTGGGCAAATTATCTCGGCTCAGTAGAGTACGGGGCAATTATTTCAAACAATGCAACCGGTTATAGCTTTATCAAGTCAGGTGCATCAGGAAGACTCATTAGGTTTAGATTTAACACAATGTCAAATGATCAGCCTGGTAGATATGTATATTTACGAGATAATTCTGATGGAGATTACTGGTCCTGCTCTTGGCAGCCAGTATGTAAGCCTATTGAACAGTTTACCAGTGAATGTCATCATGGTACGGCGTATACAGTGATTTCTTCTCAGTACAAAGGAATATCCGCTTCTACTACTTACTATGTTCCATTGGACAAGAGCTACGAAGTTTGGCATGTAAATATAAAGAATACCTCAGATGTTAAGAGGGACATATCTGTATTCGGTGCATGTGAGTTTACAAACCATCCTCACTATGAGAATGATACTGTTAACCTTCAATATTCCATGTTTATAAATAAGACGTACTTCAAGGGTAAAAATATATTGCAGGTAATAAATGAAAATGGCTCTGAAGCCTCTGCAAGTACTGATGGTACCTGCGACCTTATGGGAGAGCCCATTTGCCGATATTTCGGACTATCAGGTCAAAAGGTTTCTGCTTTTGATGGTGATAGAGACGTATTTGTAGGGAATTATAGAAATTACTCAAATCCTGCATCCGTAGTTGCAGGCAAATGTCAAAATTCCGAGGCCTATAATGGAAACAGCTGCGGAGTACTGCAAGTTGACCTTAGCTTAGAGCCAGGAGAGACTAAGTCCTTGACATTTGTATTGGGTGGTGGAAATCAGGCTGTTGCGGATTATACCATATCCAAATATGAGCAAAATGCAGATAAAATAGTGGCATCCGAACTAAATGAGTTAAAAGCATTTTGGCATACCAAGCTAGAAAGTCTCAATGTTAAAACGCCTGACCCAAACTTTGATAACATGGTCAACGTATGGAATGCTTATCAGTGCTTTATTACGTATTTCTGGTCAAGAGCTGCGTCCTTCCAGTACTGCGGCTTGAGAAACGGACTTGGCTATAGAGATACCGTGCAGGATATCCAGGGAATCATTCATTTGGACCCAGCTCTTGCTAAAGAGCGTCTCTGGCTGATGCTCTCAGCCCAGGTATCCAACGGGGGCGGCCTCCCATTAGTCAAGTTTGATCACAATCCCGGACATGAGCCCACACCCGATGACCCAGAGTATGGCCGCCAGACAGGTCACCCATTCTACAGAGCCGACGACGCCCTGTGGCTGTTCCCAACTGTTATCAAATACATAAAGGAAAGCGGAGAATGGAGCTTTATTGACGAGGAAATACCTTATTCTGATAAGGGAACAGCCACTGTCTATACACACTTGAAGCAAGCAATACAGTTTAGCTTTGACAGACAGGGCTCACATGGCTTCCCTGCTGGGCTTCATGCAGATTGGAATGACTGCTTGCGCCTTGGAGAAAAGGGAGAATCCATGTTTGTGGCATTCCAGTTATTCTATGCACTGGAGATATTCCGTGAGTTTGCACTCAAAAAGGGTAATACCGATGATATAAAATGGGTTGATAGTCATTTAGAAAGATTGTTGTCCGCCTTCAACAATTATGCTTTTGAAGAAGACCAGTTTGTGCGTGGTTTCACCGAAGATGGTTACACTGTAGGGTCAAAACACAATAAAGAGGCGAGCACATGGCTCAATCCACAAGCCTGGGCTGTTATAAGTGGTGCAGCAAAGGGAGAACAGGCTAGAAAAGTTCTTGATACAGTGCATGAAAAACTAAATACCGGCCATGGAGTGATGCTGTTCTACCCACCATTTAAAACCTATGGACTGCCCGTTGCAAGAATGATTCTATTTAATGCATGCACCAAGGAAAATGCTGGTATTTTTTCACAGCCTCAGGGTTGGATAATATTAGCCGAAACAATACTGGGTAATGGCAATCGTGCATATAAATACTTTACCGAATGTAACCCAGCCTCCATGAACGACTATGTCGAGATAAGAAAGCTCGAGCCATATGTACATGGACAGGCTACCGAAGGTTTGGATGCCCAGCACCACGGACGCGCTCATGTTCACTGGCTGACAGGAACAGCTTCTACTGTTATGGTATCAATGGTGGATGGTATTCTTGGATTGCATCCAGATTATGATGGTATAAGCATAAATCCATGCATTCCTTCTGATTGGAAGCAGTTCACAATGAAGAAGGTATGGAGAAACAAAACTCTTAATATCACTGTTGATAATAATAAGGGCGTGCAAAAGGGTGTCAAATATCTTGTTGTAAACGGCACAAAAATTGATGGCTGCTATGTTGATTTTGAGACCCTAGCACAAAATAATGAGATATTGGCTGTTATGGGTTAGTAGTATATATACATATATCGGGTAGTAGTATCTTGAATATATCGGGTAGCATTATATATGACTAATGGAGTCATTCATATGAAATTAATGAAGTATAATTTATATACATTAATTAAGCACCGTAATATAAACAATGTTGCGTTTCCCTCCACTTAAATATAATAAAAAGGCTTATTCTAAACTTAAACCCATTTTTTAGAGTAAGCTTTTTTATTTTGATTTTTCTTTACTATTTGTATATACTAAAATTAATAATATAGCCCTTCAGATATCATACTTTGACGCTTGATTTCTTAAAATGCTTTATAATACTCGCTGTCATTGGCATTATTTAGTAAAATGTTATTATTATATTACACTTTTAAAAATAATGCTTTATTTATTGGATATTTGTGTTAGTATGATAAATGAAAAAAAAGACATGTTAGGAGGAACGAAATGAACAAAATTGATACAGCATGTGTGAATACCATTAGAGTGCTCGCTGCTGAAGCAGTACAAAAAGCAAATTCCGGACATCCTGGATTACCACTGGGTGCTGCTCCAATAGCATATTCTGTTTGGGCAAAGCATTTAAAGCATAATGCCAAGAACCCAGACTGGTCAAATAGAGACCGTTTCATATTATCAGCGGGACATGGTTCTGCAATGCTCTATTCACTACTTCACCTCTTTGGATATGATGTTTCAATAGAGGATCTCAAGAACTTTAGACAATTTGGAAGTAAGACCCCTGGACACCCTGAGTACAAGCATACTGCAGGTGTTGAAATCACCACTGGTCCTCTAGGACAGGGTATCGCAAACGGTGTTGGTATGGCCATGGCAGAAGAATTTTTAGCTACTAAGTTTAACAAGCCAGGCTACAACATTGTTGACAACTATACTTATGTTCTTTGCGGAGATGGCTGCCTCATGGAAGGTGTAGCTTGTGAAGCTGTTTCTCTCGCAGGAACTCTTAAGCTTGGTAAACTTATTCTTTTATATGATAGCAACAATATAACTATTGAAGGAGATACTTCTATAGCATTTGCTGAAGATGTTGCGAAGAGATTTGAAGCATATGGCTGGCAGGTTCTCACAGTAGAAGACGGAAATGACTTGGATGCTATAAATGCTGCTATAGATGCTGCGAAGAAGAATACCTCTGCACCATCAATAGTTATCGCAAAGACACAAATCGGGTACGGTTCACCAAAAGCGTGCAGTGCTTCTGTTCATGGAGAACCATTAGGAGCTGAGTGTCTTGGAATCACAAAGGAATTCCTAGGAATACCTAAGGATTCAGACTTCTCAGTATCAGACGAAGTTGCATCTCATATGAGTGAAATAATGGCTGCAGGGCAAGCTGCAGAAGATACATGGAATAAGCTTTTTGCTTCTTACAAGGCTGAATACCCGGGACTAGCTGCTGAATGGGATATGTGGCACAACCTGGATATCAAAGAATCACTACTTGCAGATGAAGATTTCTGGAAGTTTGACAAAAAGGCAAATGCTACAAGAGCAGTATCAGGTGACTTGATAAACTATCTTGCAGCTAAGATTCCAAATATGGTTGGTGGTTCAGCTGACCTTGGCCCTTCAAACAAGACTGTTATGAAGGGTGCAGGAGATTTCTTGACAAATAATTATTCAGGTAGAAACCTCCACTTTGGAGTTAGAGAACACGCAATGGCAGCTATCGCAAACGGAATGCAAGTATACGGTGGTCTTAAGCTCTATTGTGCAACCTTCTTTGTATTCAGTGATTATATGAAGGGTGCTATGAGATTATCAGCTCTTATGAAGGTTCCCGTAACTTACGTATTAACTCATGACAGTATCGGTGTTGGTGAAGATGGACCTACTCATCAGCCTATTGAACAGCTTGCATCTCTTAGAAGTATTCCTAACTTTACCGTTATGAGACCTGCTGATGCAAATGAAACAGCTGCTGCATGGTACACTGCTATTACCAGTGAAGATGCACCTGTTGCATTGGCACTCACACGTCAGAACCTTCCGGTACTAGATATTGATGGCAAGATAGCGCTTAAGGGAGCTTATACACTGCTAGATAGCAAGAATGCTACTCCAGAAATAATATTAATGGCTTCCGGTTCTGAAGTACACCAAACCTTAGAAGCTGGTAAGGAGCTTCAGGCTAAAGGTATTGATGCTAGAGTTGTAAGTATGCCTTCATGGGAACTGTTTGAAAGACAGTCAAAGGAATACAAGGAAAGTGTTCTTCCTTCTTCAGTATCTGCAAGAGTTGCTGTTGAAGCAGCTTCTTCATTTGGCTGGCACAAGTATGTTGGACTCAAGGGAGATGTTGTTTCTATAGATACATTCGGTGCATCCGGCCCTGCTGACAAGTTATTCCCATACTTTGGTTTCACGGCTGAAAACATAGTATCTAAGGCTATGGCAGTTCTGGGAAAGTAGTTTAAATCATTATCTCTCAGTTTTATAAATCCTCTTAGAAGCTCCGATAACACATTGTGTTGTCGGAGCTTTTTTGGCATTGTTATATGAAAATAATAAGACATTGCTTATGAAATAATAAGATATTGCTGAATATAGACTGTATACATATTTGCAAGTATGAATAATTAAAAATTCAAAAATAATTTATTAAGCTGTAAAATAATAGACAAATATGTCTTATTCTATACCCCAAAATATTTTTTGCAATTATATAAAAAAACACTTGCAATTATAATAAATATGTATTAAAATAAAAACATAACTTGTTAAATAATTGTCAATGAGGAGGGTTTTAATATGTTACATTGTTTAGATTGCAACTATATTCACCCCACCACTAGTGGTTCCTACTTTGAAGAGAATAATTCATACATATGCAAGTATGCATCCATTAGTCTAAACACAAATGATTTATTTGAGATGGTTGAGTACCCTTGTCTAAAGCATTCTTCCCATGTTGAAGAATAGCATAGAAGGTTTCCTTCTTCGAGACAGTAATGTAGGCATGTTATATACCATCTAAGCTATTTTCTAGGACTTTGATTTCAGTCCTTTATAGTACATCTTTATACATCCTCTAGAAAAACTCTGTCCACACTATATGTATGGTCAGAGCTTTTCTATTATACAACTATTTGTATTTTATCACTAGAAGGGATAATCTTTACCCCAAGCTCGCAAGCCTCCCATTTCCCACCGTTTATGGTTTGTATACTCTCTAAACCTCTCAATATCATACTCCAAGGTTTAGATACATTATTAGCCTTTAAACAAATAATTCCAACCTTCTTTTGAGTTTCAATACATAAAGCAACCTTACCTTGCTTATCATATACTACTGTTTTAATAATGCTCTCATCATCTAACTCGAAAGCATGCAATGTAACATTGTTATTAAAATCATATTGTGCTGTAGTATTTATCTCACCAACTGTTATTATCGAATTTGGCCTTACTAGGAGAGGAATGCTCATATAATTGTGATATTCCTTTACCCATCTTCCGCCTTTTATCTTATTACCTGTAAGGTAGTTGGTCCAGGTTCCTTTAGGCACATAATATGTTACATGTCCATCAGTACTAAAAATTGGTGCAACCAGCAAAGAGTCACCTAGCATATACTGTCTGTCCAAGCAATCGCATGCCGGATCATCGGTGAATTCAAGTACCATCGAACGTACCATTGGAATGCCACTATCTGCAGTATGGCAAGCAGTTGAAAATAGATATGGCATCAGGCTACATTTTAACTTTGTAAAATAGCGAAGAACCTCAACTGCCTCATCATCGAAAAACCAAGGAACCCTGTACGAGCTGCTTCCATGTAATCTGCTGTGAGTAGATAATAATCCAAAAGCTGACCATCTCTTATACAGGTCGGGTGTCGCTGTTGCCTCAAAGCCACTGATGTCATGACTCCAAAAACCAAAGCCGGACATACATAGTGATAACCCACCTCTGAGGCTTTCGGCCATAGACTCGTAGCTTGCAGAACAATCACCTCCCCAATGCACAGGAAACATTTGCCCACCTACAGTTGCTGAACGAGCAAACAGCACAGCTTCCCTTTCTCCTTTTTCCCTCTTTAACAATTCAAATACAGTCTTGTTATAGAGATAGGTATAGTAATTGTGCATTTTTATGGGGTCAGAACCGTCATAATATATTACATCCGTTGGAATTCTTTCACCAAAATCTGTTTTGAAGCAATCTACTCCAATATCAAGAAGTGCCTTCAACTTTTCGGCAAACCAATTACATGCACCCGGATTAGTAAAGTCCACTATTGCCTGCCCCGGCTGCCATAAATCCCACTGCCACACATCCCCATTTAGATTCTTAATAAAATAGCCTTTTTCCATGCCTTCTGCAAATAAGTAAGACTTCTGTGCTATATATGGATTTATCCATACACATATTTTAAGCCCCTTTTCCTTCAGTCTTTTTATCATTGCTGCGGGATCAGGAAAAACCTCACTATCCCAGACAAAATCGCACCATTGGAATTCCTTCATCCAGAAGCAGTCAAAGTGAAATACATCCAGCGGTATGTCTCTATTTTTCATCCCGTCAATAAAGCTGCTAACGGTTTTTTCATCATAGCTCGTTGTAAATGATGTGGTAAGCCATAACCCAAAAGACCATGCTGGAGGAAGTGCCGGTTTACCTGTTAGGGCAGTATAATTGCTAAGTACCTTTTTTAATGTATCTCCACCTATAATAAAATATTCCAGTCTTTCTCCCGGAACACTGAACTGAACCTTTGATACTCTCTCTGTGGCAACCTCAAAGGATACTCCCTCAGGATGATTTACAAAAACCCCATACCCCTTATTTGTAATATAAAAGGGAATATTCTTGTATGTCAGCTCGCTCGAGGTTCCTCCATCTTCATTCCATATATCTACTACCTGTCCGTTCTTTACAAATGTTGTAAATCGCTCTCCCAATCCATATACACATTCGCCTACACCCAAGTGAAGCTGCTGCCTCATATAGCTGTTATTGTCTTTGTCTTTTATGTATGCAAGACCTCTAGGAAAGCTAGAGGTAATACTTCTCCCGCTGTAAGTGTATCCTGATAGGCATCCATTTAACTTATGTATATTTAAACTCAGATTCCCGCTTTTTATTAATAGTTCTTCTTCATTATTTACAATCTCTAACGGTATATTATCAGTATGGAAAAGTGGAAAATTAGGAGATTTTTTTTGTACTCCCTCAAAGTGAATTACCTCTACTTTAATTATATCTGGCATAGGGGAGGAATATCTCATAGTCAGCAAGGGGCCTTTTAGCGTATCACCTCTGTGGTTAATAGGGTGAGTGGGGGCATAAACACTGACACAATTATTCCCAATTCTTACGTCCCTTATCTCAGCTGGGCTATAAAGGTTCATTCCGTCTCTACTTAACCATTCACCTGCAGTAAACTTCATTAATAATTCCCTCCTCAATATTTTTCATATGAGCCATTTGCTCATTGAAAACCCAATTAGTATTAAATATAATTATATTTAGATGTATGTGGAAAATCTTGCATGATTTATATACATAATAACACTATTTTTAGGTTTGTATTGTTAGATAGTTAAATAGATAAATAAGTGAGTTGAGCATGGACAAAATATTCCTAAAGGAAAAAACTGAACATGGCAATATGTTGCTACCTCTAAATGTTTACAGCTTTGACTGTGACAAGAATAATAATATATTTACCTGTCACTGGCATGATGAGTTGGAATTCATTATTGTTACCAAAGGTAGTGCCACTATTCAAGTTGATACCACCTACTTTGAGGTTCATGAGGGCCAAGTGGTCTTTGTAGGCAGCGGTTATATACATGCCGGACATATCCTTGATGGTCAGGATTATAGCTTCAGTGCTATTGTATTTAATCACCATTTTATTAGAAGCTGTATAAATGATTCGGTTCAGCTAAAATATATTGATAGATTATTTGCCACTTTCTCAGCTTTACATATCAAAGGAGAGGAACCTTGGGAAAACAAGGTAATTTCAAAGCTTTATGAAATATTATTACTTTTTTACAACAAAGAGTTTGCATACGAAATAGGAATCAAGGCAAACCTTTACTGTAGTATATTTGAAATATTGAAATATAATCAAAGTAGCTTTTCAGCTCAAAAGTTTTTGAGCACAGAAAAAACCCAAAATCTCAAGAGAGTATTGGATTATATAAGATTAAACTATCAAAAAAAGATTACTAACCAACAACTATCTTCTGTTGTAGGCCTTAATGAAAGCTACTTTTGTCATTTTTTCAAACAAATGATGCACACCACGCCGGTAGAATATATTAATCATTTCAGGATAAACATGGCCTCAGAATTACTTAAAAATACTGATGCAAAAGTACTGGATATAGCATTGGAATGTGGCTTTGAGAACTTTAGCTATTTTATTAATATATTCAAAAAGTATATGTACTGCACTCCATCGGAGTACCGTAAAAAGAAACTATAATATTATTGCAATTTATACCCTGATTTTAACCTGCTTTTTACAGCGAAATATAATAAATCGCTGTCAAATAAGAATTCTGCCGCATATCCTAAGATTAGCAAGCATATTAATGCAACTTATAGAGGCCGCAATATGGAAAGTCATTCACGTCCAAGTACAGGAAAGAACCAGCATAATCCATCCAATAACGTTATTTTAACAATAGACTCCCTGAAAGAAACAGTTCTAGCCGATGAATGTAGCATTCCCAAAACCAAATGGAATAATGGTACAACAGAGATCTGTTCCAAGAACTGTTTTTTATATTTACCCCCTAAACAGATTATGGAAGTACTTAAGAATAACACCTATTGCAGTATCGGCACAGCTTCAGCTGCTGGTGATCCCCATACCGCAACTACAATGTTTAGCTATAGTTTAAGGGAAGATACTCTCTTTTTTTACTTGATGATAAACGTAGACTCTCAAACTGCTAGTAATATTGGGTGTAATCCCCATGTAAATATATATATAATGGAGTCTTATCATCAAAAGCATTGCAAAAACTCATATAAAACCATATCTGCTAAAGGTAAAGCCGCCATTATTCTTGATTCTGCTGGTCAGGATTTAATAAATACCGCTGTAGTTTCAAGAAACAAAGCTTGTAAAATGTATATGAATGGGTGCATGTACAGTGAAAATGTAATGTTTGTAAATGTCGAAATATCCAGTGTTATAGGAAAAATAATAATTTTTTAGCTTGAACTTTGATGCCTTTGCTAATATTATAAAAGTAAGAAATCTCATGAATATTTTACGCCCAATACACGTATACATAGGAGGATTACCGTTGAAAATATTCAAGCAGATGGTGTGCTTTGTTATTATGATTATGTTTATATTACCAGTAAACCCAAATTTGACGAATGCCACAACTAATGATACCTTAAATAAAGCTAACATCGCAAACATTGATAGCTTAAATGTATCCAATACCGCAAATACTGATAGCTTAAATGTATCCAATACCGCCAATATTACATATTCGAAGTCATTTAGTCAAATATATAAAAGCAAGAATGTTTATCAGGACACACTAAATAGGTTAAATGAGTTCCGAAAGAAATATCCTTCCGTTACATACCTATTTAATTCAGGTTATTCAGTACAAAACCGTCAGCTTCCGGTCCTCAAGGTAGGTAACGGGCCATTGAAAATATTTATTAATGCAACTCATCATCCTAGAGAATATACTGGCACAATAATATCTCTAAATCAGATACAGCTTTTGCTTGAATCTTACTCTAGTAAAAACAGCAACCTTGACGGAGTAAATGTAAAGGATCTCCTTAATAATAAGGTATCCTTCTATTTCATGCCATTAGTTAACCCAGATGGGGTACAGGTATGTGTAAATAGTACTCCCGGTTATTACTGGAATGCAAATAAGGTAAATCTTAACCACGATTATGATATAAACTGGCAGTATAGCAAGAAGTATGCTACTGGCTCAAAACCATTTTCACAGCCTGAGACACTGGCTGTGAAGGCATTATGCGAAAATATTGGTTTTGATGTAGCTGTAGCCTATCATGCAGCAGGTGATATTATTTACTGGTATTATGGGCAAAAAGGTGATCAACTCGTGAGGGATAAGCAATTTGCAAAGGAGCTTTCAAAGGTCACTGGTTACTCTTTGGTAAACCCAACTTCAACAGTATCTGGTTCAGGCTTCAAGGATTGGGCTGTGTCTGTGCTAAAGATTCCTGCTTTTACTATTGAGGTGGGGGGTAAACGCTCCATAAGTAAGCCGGTCCAATGGTCTATGTATTCATCAATATGGTCAAAAAACAAATACGTTCCAATAAGGCTTGCAAAACAACTTATTCCGCAGGGAAGTCTCGATAAAACCAACAAAATATCGCTTATATACAGAGATGAGTTAACCACTCCTATATCAGAAATAATTTGTATAGATGGCGAGTGCTATATAGAAGAAGCAGATGCCAAGAGGATTTTCAATATTACAGATGCTAACTTGGAAGATATGATGGATTATAATGATAAAAAATATCTGAGTCTAAAGTATATATCCCAAAAGTTACTTCCTCAGTTGGATACCGGCATCAGCAAGCAGTACTCCTATTGGTATGATAAAAAAGTAGATACAGTATATATTAGATAAGGCTTTCGTATACTACATATGTACTTTGTACTACTTGATAGTGCTTTTAATAACGCCTTGTTATAAGCTAGCAAATATTTGGTAATACTCTCCATATAGAAATCGTTGTGGAGGTGAAATTATGGGTGATAAAGGTAGTTCAAAGAAGGCTCCGAAGATGACGAAGAAGGAAGCCCGAGCTGCAAAAAACGCGGCAAGGAATACAAAGGCTAATACAGATCTTTAACTTATATCCGGCTGTTAGAAGTTAATTTCGTTACTATTTAATTTAAAATGCTAAAAGTCCAGCAGTAAGTTCACTTTGGAATACTTACTACTGGATTTTTATTATAAAATACAAACAAGACCCCATGCTATTAACATGAGGTCTTGATATAAATCTGGCAGATTCCTACTTTCCCAGGTCGTCTCCAACCAAGTATCATCGGCACTAGGATGCTTAACTGCTGTGTTCGGTATGGGAACAGGTGTGACCATCCCGTCATCTCCACCAGAAAATTCTAAAATCGTGATAAGCTTCGTATTGCGGTGTCAGATTCGCACCTATGTTGCTCATTTATTGCATAAACTCCGCTACTCGGTGCTTCTTCTTCCTAGCACTACTCGCTTCTGACGATTTTACTAACGTATTTACTTTTCAGATACTTTACTCGGCTTTAACCTTTTAAGATGTTGCCATCTTTCGGTTTCTACCTTATGTTGTACCTTCAGAACTGAATAATGTATCGATTAGAAGATGTAAAGTTTATCTCATTTCTTAAGACTCGTCTTTGGCTCGCTTTCGCTTGCCTCCAACTCACTTTAATAATACCTGTTTAATTTGGGTCAAACCCTCGACCTATTAGTACCAGTCAGCTGAATGCATTACTGCACTTACACTCCTGGCCTATCAA
>JAEYTP010000121.1 GCA_023433945.1 Bacillota bacterium
TTCCCAACTGGGATACTGACTGACTAAGCCAAAGTACAATATACCTATTAAAATTATTTTTCATTGAATTTATCTCCCTATAGTTTCTTAATTTCTACACTATAAGTACAAAATCCAATGCGGACGATTTCTTAAGTAAGGAACCTCTCACAAATAGTTGAGTTCTATAAATACTATCTCTGCACAAGTTTCGTCCATTCATCAGACCTTGTACAGAGTAAAGCACTCAAATCAATTCTCATTTTACACAATATCTTCTACCTCCCAACTAATAAAAACTCCAACATGCAAAGTAGTTAAAGTTTTATAGTTATCTTTTGCGGGAACACCACTATGCCTCCGTCAATAAAGTACTTTTTATATATCTGCGTTTTATATATCTACTATCTAGCCTCTAAGTTCATTAAGTATTTCTTCAAAATACTTTGGTACAGCTGTCTCAAATCTCATCTGCTTACCTGTTATTGGATGGTCAAAACTCAATCTAATAGCGTGCAGAAGTTGTCCCTCCGTCTTGAAGCGTTGCTTTCTACGACCGTAAACCTCGTCACCCATTATAGGGTGATTTATATAAGCCAAGTGAACCCTTATTTGATGGGTCCTACCTGTCTCTAACTTAAGCTCTAAATAAGTAGCATCCTTAAAACGTTCTTTGACAGTAAAATGCGTAATAGCATGTCTGCCATTCTTTGTGTTAACACTCATCTTCTTTCTATCAACTGGATGCCTTCCTATAGGGGCATCGATTTTACCTGCATTTTCATAAATAATGCCTTCTGCAAGCGCAATATATTCTCGCCTCACATCATGACATTTAAGGTCATCTGACAATTTTTCATGGGCTTGGTTGCTTTTTGCAACAACTAGAAGCCCTGATGTATCCTTATCAATACGATGTACTATTCCGGGGCGAATTACTCCGTTTATATCAGAAAGGCTCTCCCCGCAATGCTTCATCAAAGCATTTACCAATGTACCTGAGTAGTTTCCGGTGGCAGGATGAACCACCATACCCTTTGGTTTGTTAATGACGATAATATCATCATCTTCATAAACAATATCTAGCTCAATATCTTCCGCCACTACATCCAATACCTGAGCTTCGGGTATCTGTAATTTCACCTCATCACCTTGCTTAAGCTTGTAATTTGATTTAACGGTTTGTCCATTGACCAATACATTATTATCAAGACAAAGCTTTTGAATATATGAGCGTGAATACTCTTCAAGCTTAGTAGAAAGCCATGCATCAATTCTTGCTTTATCAGTATCGCAAATTAATAGAATTTCGTTCATTTATCAATATCCTTTTCATTGGCAGTAGATTGGGTATTTTGTGCATCCATAGTTTCAGTGCCCATTATTGCTTCATTGCTCCCATCAGCTATTGTTTGCTCCTTTTCGTCTTTATAGAAGAAAAGAATATATATTCCCAATAGTATTGTTCCACAAACTACAAAAATATCAGCTACATTAAAGGTTGGAAATACATATGAGCCAAAATGGAATTCCAAAAAGTCTATAACTGACCCCTCATTGAACAACCTGTCATATAGATTTCCTATTGCACCACCAAGTACTATCGATATAGAAACACGTAATAATCTATCCTTGAATTTAAACATGAAATAAATAAGTACTATTGAGATAATAAATGACAATATAACAAGAAAGAATGTTTTCCCATGAAGAATACTAAAAGCAGCTCCCCTGTTTTCAAGATGTCTCATATAGAAAAAGTCCTCAATTACTGTTATTGGGTTGCCTACTAAGGCGTTCATTACCCAAATTTTTGATAGTCTGTCCAAAAGGAATGCTACTATAACTATAAATACCCAAATCATTTAATGCCCCTCCATAAATAAAATCAACTCTTATCAGTTTCATATGCACATGGCCGCTGACAGCCAGTAAGCTGCAGCCATTCAGTCCATATTCTGTACTCATCCTAATATCTTACGACCATTTCAGCCAACTGGCTGTTGGCTTCCTTGTACATATCAGTTTCATATGCACATGGCCGCTGACAGCCAGTAAGCTGAAATGGTCTTATGGCACATACCATTCGCTTGCCTTATAATACTTACTCCATGTATTAGGAGATAGTGCTCCCTTTATATTCTTGCTATACATAACACTATCATACAGAAAGAATAGTCCCAGATATGGGGTATCTTCATTTATGATATTTATCATGTTTGTATAATAATCCTTTTGAAGAGTAGCATCATTTTCAGATAAAATTAAATTCAGATAGTTGTCCACTTCAGGGTTAGTATAGCCCGATGGGTTCAAGCCACCATTTGCCTGTTCTGAAGAATATGCAAAGGATAGGTCCGGAATATTGGAGATATTATATCCCATCAACGCCATGTCAAAGCTGCCTGCCTTTACATTTTTCATAACAGTATCATAAGGAACTCTTTGAAGCTCAACCTTTATTCCAAACTTTCCTAACTGAGCGATCAACACATTTGCAACATTATATCTAAGAATATTATCGTCATTGACATACAAATTCAGGCTTAGCTGCTTTTTGGTTGTCTTGTTAACATATATGTTGTTTTTATCCAAAACATAACCACTCTGTTTCATAAGCTCAGCGGCCTTTTCAGCATCCATTTTATGATCGAGTGAAGCTACACTATAAAGCCATGAATTAGGTACAATAGGTATTTCAGCCTGAACCGCAATTCCGGCAGCAGCAGAATTAACTAGCTCTTTTTTATCCAGACATAGATTTATTGCCTGCCTTACTCGCTTATCAGCTAATGGGCCTTTTTTTAGGTTCATTGCTACAAATTCATAATTCTTTCCGGCATATCTTTTCATGGTAATATCGGTTCTTCCAATATACTTTCTGAATTCCTGATAATTAGCAGATATTACATCCACTTCCCTGGACTGAAATGCCGAACTTGCCTCATTTATGTTGTCAAATATCTTAACATCAACAGTTGGAATATATGGAATTGTAAGCTCTTCATTATTAATGCTTGAATTATTGGTAAAGTCCTTCTTACGCCACCAATCTTCATTTGCATGCAGGCGTACCCCTGCTTCAGCATCATAGGAATTAAACTTATAAGGACCTGTTCCCATTGGAGTCATATTCCTGCTCATCGTCTTATCACTAATTTTTTCATTGAGAAAATAGTGCAAAGAGATTATAGGAAAGGTTAACTGCTCCCTAATAAATGCATATGGCTGAGTAAGCTTTAATTGTACCGTAGTAGCATCAACTGCTGTTGCGGATTCAATATACCTGACATTAGTGCTATAAATGCTACCCAGCTTATCATTTTTGATAGTATCGATGGTAAATACAACATCCTCCGCTACAAAGGGCATGGTATCATGCCACTTAACATCCTTCTTAAGATAAATGGTTACCGTCAGTCCATCTTGTGAAATTATCATGCTTTCAGCCAATACACCCACCGGCTTTTGTGTTTCATCCAATCTGTAAAGACCTTCAAACACCAGCGAGAGAAAGTCCTGTACAAAAATATTGTTGGTCAGTACAGGATTCAATGTATCAATAGGCGTAGAAAATAGTCTAACTGAGCCTCCTTTTACAGGGCCCTTATCAATTACGTCATAGTTGTAATCTGCAGAATACTCCTGCTGCATCTCTTTCTTACCATTAAGATTAAGCTTGCAGGAACACAGTAATACTGATATTGATAGTAATAAAGCTAGTACTTTAATATGTCTCTTCATCTTGAGTCTAATAAATCCTTTCAATAGACCAAATTACTTTAAAATCAAATCATCAAACTACTTTAACATCATAAAGGCAGCTAAGCTACCTGTCATTTGGTTGTCTCCCCTATAAGAGAAGAAAACATCATTGTTGCATTTAGTACATATATCACTTATTAGTATATTTTCCTCTTTAACATTTGCATCTATTAATACCTTTTTTATTATCTGTTGAAGTGAAACATAATATTTGTCTCCAACTTTTTTACTGAACATATCAATAAATGAAAATGTATTAACAAACTCATTATAAACATCGCTAGAAATTTCAAAGCACTGCTGACACAAGGATGGCCCTATTGCAACCTTAAGAGTTTCAGGTTTGGTACCATACTCACTTTGCATAAGCTTAACAGCCTCATAAGAAATATTTCGCACTGTACTCTTCCATCCCGAATGTATAGCAGCAATAGCCTTATTTTCTGGGTCAAGCAAAAGTACAGGAACGCAATCCGCAAAAAAAGTTACTAGCGGTACCCCAATGCAGTTTGTAACTAAGCCATCATACCCAATTATATCACTTTCTAAAGCTAATCCCTTTCCAGCATCTTTTTCACCTACAACAAAAATCTTGTTGTCATGTACCTGATTGGACAGAACAAGCTTGTTATAATCAAGCCCCAATGCATTGGCAACTATTCTATAATTGCTCTTAACATTCTCAGCACTGTCATTTCGGTTAAAAGACAGATTAAGTGAGCTGCATTCACCCGAGCTAACACCTCCAAGCCTTGTAGTAAAAGCATGGGTAAGTATGTCCTCATATTGCAATAAATTATCAAATTGTATCAGAGCCAGTTCTTGCTTTTGAAAAACCTTAATATTCTCATTTTCCAGCCTGCAAGCATTTTTTACCGGTGATTTATCATCGCCGGAGTTGTTGACTGTATGAAAATTATGTTCTGTCATATAATATTTGCCCTCCAAGGAACTCAAAAAATTATGTTGCGAGCAAAATGTTGGATGACATCCAATTTACTCATATAAAATTATTCATCTAAATATTTCTGAATACGTATAATACTCTGACATTTGCCAGTCTTTTCATCCACGTCCAGCACAATTGCTCCGAACTGAATTCTACCCTTTGCTAATTCAAACTTTTGAGGTAGTCTAGTTATAAACCTCTCTATAATAAGTTCCTTATCAACGCCAATTACACCTTCACTTGGGCCTGTCATACCAACATCAGAAATCATTGCCGTACCAAAAGGAAGAATTTTCTCATCCGCTGTTTGTACATGTGTATGCGTACCTGCAACACAACATACTCTTCCGTCAAGGAACCATGCAAGAGCACTTTTCTCTGAAGTAGCCTCCGCATGCATATCTACAAATACTACCTTACAGCGCTTCTTAATCTCTTGAAGCTCTCTGTCGGCAACTGTAAAGGGACAGTCAACAGTATCCATGTACACCCTGCCAATAAGATTTATTACACACATTTCCATACCATTAGCTTTGATAAAGGTATATCCCCTTCCAGGTACATTTTGTGGATAATTTGCGGGTCTTACTATTTTTTCATCCGAATCAATAAAATTAAGTATTTCTTTCTTGGACCAGGTATGATTTCCCATTGTAATGCAGTCGACACCTGATTTATACAGTTCCTGTGCTATTATATGTGTTATACCACTGCCCTGAGCACAATTTTCACCATTTGCAATGCAAAAATCTATGTCGTGCTCCTTCCTAAGTTCAGGAACAAACTGTTTTACTGCTTTTCTTCCTGGAGAACCTACGATATCTCCAACAAATAAAATCTTCAAAATTTTTCCTCCATATTTGAACTTATGATATAAATTTTAATATAAAAATCAACTATAAGCAAATAAGAATTTGCTTCATAAACCGCTTTTGTGGTATTCATCTTTACCTTAGATAAAAACAAAAAAAGCGTGAGTGTCACGCTTTTCTTGTTTTATTATGATAGATACATTTCTTCATTATTCATAAATTTTCTGTATTATCTAATTTAGCTAAAGAAACTATTTTGCATAATCAATGAATCTAGTCTCTCTTAGCAGAGTAACCTTAATCTGTCCAGGGTACTCTAACTCATCCTCAATCTTCTTACAGATTTCTCTAGCCTTCAATACGATATCTGCATCAGATACGTCCTCAGGCTTTACCATGATACGAATCTCTCTACCAGCTTGGATTGCAAAACATTTTTCCACTCCTTGGAAAGAGTTGGCAATCTCTTCTAGCTTTTCAAGACGTTTGATATAAGATTCTAAAGTTTCTCTTCTAGCACCAGGTCTTGCAGCAGAAATAGAATCCGCAGCCTGAACTAATACTGAAACAACGCTTGTTGCTTCAACGTCTCCATGGTGAGATAAAATCGCATTAATAACATCAGCGCCTTCTTTGTACTTCTTAGCAACGTCAGCACCAATAGTTACGTGTGAACCCTCAACTTCATGGTCAATGGCCTTACCAATATCGTGAAGCAAACCTGCTCTCTTTGCAAGAGCTACATCAACTCCCAGCTCAGCAGCCATTATACCTGCCAAGTGAGACACCTCAATGGAATGGTTAAGTACATTTTGCCCATAACTTGTTCTAAACTTAAGTTTACCAAGTAATTTGATGAGTTCAGGATGCAAACTATGAACACCTGTTTCGAAAGCTGCATTATCACCTTCCTGACGGATGGTATTGTCAACTTCCTTCTTGGCCTTTTCGACCATTTCTTCAATTCTAGCTGGATGAATACGACCATCAAGAATTAACTTTTCAAGTGTCAGTCTTGCAACTTCTCTTCTTATAGGATCAAATCCTGACAGAATAACCGCTTCAGGTGTATCATCTATGATTAGGTCAATACCAGTCAATGTTTCCAAAGTTCTAATATTTCTACCTTCCCTACCGATAATTCTACCTTTCATTTCGTCATTTGGAAGAGGAACAACAGATACTGTAGTCTCTGAAACATGGTCAGCCGCACACTTCTGGATAGCTGTAGCCAATATATCCTTGGCCTTTCTATCAGCCTCCTGTTTTGCATTAGCCTCAATCTCCTTGATTAGAGCTGCAGCTTCATGCTTAACTTCATTTTCGATGTTGCGTAGTAAGTAATCCTTTGCTTCTTCAACAGACAATCCCGCGATTCTCTCCAATTCCTCAGTTTGCTTCTTAAGCAATTCTTCGGTTCTTTCTTGAAGGACTTCAATATCCTTGGTCTTTTTGTTGAGAGCTTCATCCTTTTGTTCTAAAGCCTCAACCTTCTTGTCAAGAGTTTCTTCCTTCTGGAGAAGCCTTCTTTCGAGCCTCTGGAATTCATTTCGTCTATCCTTGATATCTCTGTCAAGTTCAACACGACTCTTGTGAATCTCCTCCTTGGCTTCTAAAAGAGCCTCTCTTTTCTTGCTCTCTCCTTGCTTAAATGCCTCGCTTACAATTCGCTCTGCCTCCTGCTCAGCACTACCTATCTGAGCCTCAGCCTGCTTTCTTCTGGCTTCAAAGCCTCTTTTGTAAAATATAAATGAAGCAATCAATGCAATAATCAAACCTATGGCTAAACCAATTAGTAAAAATATGATGTCTATTTCACACACCTCCTCCTTATTCAGTTTTCAAAGCTCAAATTTTTCATTTCAATTATTAATATGGATTTTACTTGGATTGGAAATTTCTTTCCCAAATGAATGCTACACAGGAATAATTAGGAAATGATTAAGCAAAATATGATAAGGCATATGTATATTCAAATATATAAAATATAGCATGAACACACACTCAATAAATCTATTTTTATTATCAAAAATATATAAATATCAGCCAAAATAGCTTAATGTCCAAATTAACCATCTAAAACATTCTATCCAAAATGTATACCATAACTAACTTAATTTTAATATTTTTTAAATTTCATGTCAAGAAATAAAAAAATTCAGTTAATATTCCCCGATTTTTTGTGCAATTTTCATAAATATTTAAAAATATTTATTTCTACATTGTCATTCCATTTTGCATATATGCAGCCCTAACAGTATTCTTCATAAGCATAGCTCTTGTCATTGGACCAACGCCACCTGTAACCTTAGTTATAGCGGAAGCAACTTCCTTAACAGTTTCAAATTGTACGTCCCCAACTAACTTTCCGTCAGCACCTCTGGATACTCCAACATCTATTACAACAGCACCCTCTTTTACTGCCTCCGGTTTAATAAATTCAGCTTTTCCAATAGCAACAACCAAAATATCTGCTGACTTACAAACTTCTTTAATATTCTCTGTCCTGGAATGGCAAATGGTAACAGTTCCATGTTTTCCAAGAAGCAGTATTGCCTGAGGCTTACCAACGATATTGCTTCTTCCAACTACAACGCAGTTTTTACCCGCAATTTCAATATCGTTTTCAACCAAAAGCTCTATAACACCAGCTGGTGTACATGGAATAAATTCAGGGCAGCCTATCATAAGCTTACCCACATTTTGAGGATGGAAACAGTCAGCATCCTTTGCTGGATTAATTGCAGCAATAATTTTATCCTCGTTAATATGCTTAGGAACGGGCAGCTGAACAAGTATTCCATTTACCTTGCTGTCATTGTTCAATTTATCAATTAAACTTAATAATTCTTCCTCTGTAGTCTCAGCAGGAAGTGCATATTCGATGGACTCTACCCCTATTTCTGCACAATCCTTCTTTTTTAAGTTTACATATACTCTTGATGCAGGATCATCCCCAACAATTACAACCGCAAGGCAGGGATTAATGTTATTTTTCTTTAGGTACTCTACCTTTTCAACTAGCTGTGACTTCACTTTATTTGCGAGCTCTGTTCCATTTAATACTTTTGCAGACATGTTTATACCCCTTTATAAAAATAGTTTAAAATATTTAACACATTAATAATAAGAATTACTAAATAAATAATCATTTGTCATAAATAATCATTTATCCTAGTTAGTAAGATTTACCTTTACATTGTATTTTATCGTTTTTTTCTTGTCAAACTTTTTGCAGGGGATTTGGGCTGTTTTCTTTTACTCTGCTCAAAGTTCTTTTGCTTCCCCTGTTTGCTGCCTGATTGCCTGTTGTCTACTGCTGCACCGTCCCTTGCCGGCCTGCCGTACTTGCCCTGTTTATCTTGCTTGCTGCCTGATTGCCTGTTGTCTGCTGCCACATCGTCCCTTGCCGGCCTGCCGTACTTGCCCTGTTTATCTTG
>JAEYTP010000140.1 GCA_023433945.1 Bacillota bacterium
CCCAAATTCATCGTAGGGACCTGGGGACAGGGAAGTCGCCCAACCTGCTATGGTTTGTGCCGAACCATCCTCAAGTACCGTTATATCGCTACCCTTAGTAAAACTCGGAGCGTTGTTGACTGGTGTATCAGAAGGGATACTGTTAGTAGTAACCTGAACGGAGAGTTTTCCGCCATACCAGTTGGAGTCCTCGTCAGAATCAAAAATTAAAATACCGCTTTCGATTACCGTTGAGGAAGCATTCTCTATATATGTAGTAGGTCCTCCGCTGGTTGTCACTGTTGGTGGGGCACTGATTGGCGCAGTTGCCTTCCCCGGTAGCGTCAGCACAGTCATAAGGCTTACTACCAGCGCTAGGATCAAAAGTATTTCCAATAATATTTTTTTTATGTCTTTGTCCATTTGAAATCCTCCTCATAAATGAATGGTATATTTTTCATCACGCAGTGAAAAAGCTAAAATTTATGGCTAAATGGACTTGTGTAAAAAATGTAGACGTAATTCTGTCAGTGTGAATATTATACATTAAATGGGAAAAGTATACAATAAAATGGATAAAAAGTTTAAAAAAGTAAAAATTACTCTGTGATCGTGGTAACTTTTTAACTGTATAGTATGATATTCATAAATAAAGGAGCTATTAATCTATAGCTTTTGTGATTACATGTGTATATAATATGGGTATGGCAAAATTGTTGTTTCCTGCCACTGAGCCTTCTAGAATTGCTGTTATGATGGAAGAACTGTTTTCAGCAGAGCTTGAGGTTGGAAATAGATATTTTAAAGCTTCATGATTCCACTTCTTTTTCGGTATGTGAAAGAACCATGGCATTCCAGAGGATTGCGTATTATGCCGGTCGATAACTTCCATGTGTTTTACATACCAAATAAGGAAACAACGATTGTTACGATTATCCGTGTAATGTATGGTGGCAGAGATATTAATCCTGAACTTCGAATATGTAGGAGATTACTATGAAAAAGGAAAAAAAGAAAAAAATAGCATGGCAACAGTACATCGGAATGTCGTTCTTTGTACTGATTGGTGCCGTCTGTGGGCTTATAATGATTCTGTACATAAGGCAGGGCTCAGGTGCAGGAAAGCCACTTATAGAAGAAATACTGTCACTTGTGGGATTATTCCTCGCAATGTACATTGCCGTATTAGTGCATCTTATTATCCACGAAGCAGGCCATCTTGTTTTTGGGCTACTTTCAGGATATAAATTTAGTTCCTTCCGTATTTTTAGCTTTATGTGGGTGAAGGAAAATGAAAGGATCAGATTAAAGCGACTATCAATTGCCGGTACAGGCGGACAATGTTTAATGGCTCCACCTGATTTGGTGGAGGGAAGGATTCCGATTGTTCTCTATAACCTAGGCGGATCGTTGATAAATACTATCGCTGGTTTGACTTTCTTAATACTGTCTTTTGCATTTGTAAGTATGCCATTTCTTTCAACCGCTATGTTGATTTTCGCGGTAATCGGTTTTATTATCGCCATTATGAACGGTGTGCCTATGCGTTTAGGAACGGTGGATAATGATGGTTATATTGCTTTTTCGCTTACACGAAATCCTACTGCAATGCTATCATTTTGGGTGCAGATGAAGGTCAATGAACAGTATGGTAAAGGCATCAGGCTTAAGGATATGCCTGACGAATGGTTTGCTGTTCCGTCTGATGAGGCGATGAAAAACAGTATGGTTGTGGTAATGGGCGTGTTTGCCTGCAACCGTTTAATGGATGCACAGCAGTTTGAGGAAGCGGATAAGCTGATGGCACATATGCTAGAAATTGATAGTGGTATGGTTGGTATACATCGTAGCTTAATGATTTGCGACCGTATGTATGTTGAGATGATTACTGAAAATTGCCGTGAAGTGCTCGATAAAATGCTTACCAAAGAGCAGAAGAAATTTATGATGCAGATGAAGAATTATCCGTCTGTTATTCGTACTGAGTATGTGTATGCGTTGCTATATGAAAAAGACAACGCAAAAGCAGAGCAGATTATGGCCCAGTTTGAAAAGTGCGGCAAGTCCTATCCGTACCCTAATGATGTAATATCTGAACGTAAATTGATGGAAATCGCTAAAGAGCGGAAAACTCAAATAAGTGCAACTGAGCATGAATAAAAATAAAATCCCGAGAACCCCACATATACAGGTTCCCGGGATGTTTGCATATTCCAGTATAATATCAAGATTTTTCTTACAGCAACCATATCATAATTGCCGAAATGACTGCAGCTATTAGACCAGCACCGATTGCTCAAGAGATAAATTACATTAATTGACAGCTGGGCGTTTGAAGGTATACAATATGAAAATATCAGTAGAGTGGAGGTAGTATATGGAATTTATTAGTTCAGCTCAGATAGTTTCATTGTCTAACCCTGGAGTCGTCTCAAGGCAGATAATAAATCCTGAGAACTCGACAAGTGAAAGGGTTACTATTACTGAAGTACATTTAGAATGTGGAGCTAGTCAGCCACGGCATATCCATGAATACTCTGAACAGATATGGTATGCTGTTAAAGGTAGCGGGAAATTGCTACTTAATAATAACGAGGTAAAAGAATTCTCAGCAGGTGATGTTGTCAGATTTGCTGATAAGGATGTCCACGGCCTATTAAATGACGGTGAAGTTGAATTCGTTTATATCTCTGTGACAGCCCCACCTATCAATTTTGGGTATGCATACAAGGATAAAAAGTAAATAGTAAAGTGACTTTGATAGGGCAGGGATTAGAGCTATACCTCCTTTGAATTCCTTCGTACTATACTTATCCTATTGCGTATGTATACATACATTTTCTCACCAAAATTAAAAATAAGTACACCTAGAATAATGATTGTTCCACCAAGCAGAGTAGAACTGCTCGGTACTTCATCCATAATTAGTATTCCTAACACACTTGTTAAAAATGGGGTAATGAACATGTAGTTGCTTACCTGGGATGTTTGCTTGGCCTTTGCAAAGGCTTTAGACCATGCTACATAGGCGATTGCGCTTGAAAATATGCCCAATGCTGCGACATAGACCAATTGCATACCAGGGGCGTTTGAAACTTCATTTATAGAATCAGGAAGAAACATAGCAAGCAATATCGTACCGAAGAAAATACTGAATGCAGAGGTCTGCAATGCAGTATACACTTTTGTGAGCTTGCGTTGCAAAAGATTATAAATGCTTAACAACACCGCTGCAAGTAATAACCAGAGTAGCCCAATATTAATAGAAAACACACCATCCATTAGTGTTAAGACTAAAACACCTATGAACTCAAATGCAATAGCTACCAATTGATAAACGTATAGTTTTTCTTTATACACTATTCGTGACAGAAGAGCGGTTATAACGGGCACTGTGGCAATTACAATACTTCCGGTGGAGGCTGTCACAGTTTCTTCTCCAATATTAAAAGCAATCATATAAAAGAAAAATCCAATGGCTCCTGATGCTAAAAACCACGGAAGATCAGCTTTGTGTGGAAGCCTCATTTTGGTAAGGATAGCAATGACTATTAACGTACATGATGCCACTAAATATCTGAGAAAACCCAATGAGAAGGCCGAAAAGTGCTGTAACGCAAGCCTGGTAAGCACAAAGGCTATTGACCAAAATACAATTGTAATCATTGCGTATGGATGGAAACTATCTTTTAATTTCATAAAATACCTAACTTTCTTTTGTTTCATGACTGAATGAGAATGATTTACTTATAATTAAAGCATAAAAATCAGGTATTATATATATTTAATTCAATATAAGTTTATTAATTAATTAGTAAGACCTCCGCATTTGTAGTTTTTGAGTTGGGATACTGCTCTGGAAACTGTTCTGAATACCGTTTTGAAAACACTTCAGTATACGCTTCAGTATACGCTTTTGAAGATACTTTATTAAGTAACCATGAAAGCTGCTTGAAGAATATATTGTTTATAAAGTAAATGACATACCCCAAAGCGAGAAAAGCCAATAGCATGGCTGCAGAGTTAAGTAATACATTTTGCCAGCCAATCAGATCTACATCTATAAAAAAGTATGGATAATAGCTGGACAGAATCTCTATAATACTGCCTAATCTTGCTCTAATAAGAATGAAAACAAAGTATACTATAGGCAATGACAGCCAAATGAAGGGATCAAACCATTTGAAGTTCAACTTTTCATCAAATAATATCCAATCAATAATTACTAAAATAGGTACAATATAATGAACAGTAAGGTTTTGCATGGTAAAAATATTGTAATCGGTAGAGTTAGCTGTAAATTGGGGGACCAAAACGGTATGGTAAATCAAAAACGTTACTGCTATCATAAGTGTAACTCCGCCTTTGAAGCGTGGCAGAATTCTGGTAGTACCATGTATTCCTTTGCTTTTTATATCTTTTATGTTTTGAAAAAGCACTACCGAAAAATACCCAAAACAAAGTAAGTTGCTTTGAATAGTGAAAAATACAAGCATGTATCTAGCAAACTCACCATTAGGTATACCAGAGTTTAAGTAAAGACCTAAGGAGCAAAACATTATAATTATTACCCTGAAAATAAGTGATATCAAGCGGTTATGAATACACATACTAACCCCTCCCGAATGTACAACTTACTTGGTCAATGTCTATAATGAAGCAAGCTATTTACTTATAATTAATTATAACACCTTTCAATTTTAGTTAATATGTACAAAATATATGTGTTTTCGAATAGAATTTTAGTGAAAGTTTTTCATGTAAAAATATGAGCCTTTCATGCAACTTGCAACAAATTTATAGAAAAATCCAATATAATTATATTTGTAGAGACAATTGGTTTAAATCTTCTTTCCCCAAAAACCATGCTCCATGCTATTGTTCAAAAATGCCCTGCATTGGTATAATTGCAGGGCATTTTAATCAGGTAAGCATATATATATAAGTCGCTTATTAAACTCACTTCTTTTTAACTCACTTTATCATTAACAGGCTAATAAACTTCTCAAGAGTTACGTCATTGTGTATACTAATCCTTTTAATTTTATAGTCGTTAGCATGTTTATAGCAGAACTCTCCGGGGTTTGTTGTTACAGCGTATTTATAGTACTTTTTGGCTATTTTAATAACTTTGTCATTATAACTACCATAAGGGTAAGCGAGCACATCGATTTTTGTATTAAGTAGGGACTGGAGATATTCTTTTGACCTAACAAGCTCATTTTCAATTTCCTTTTTGGGCAACTTGTCTAAATAATGATGACTAACAGTGTGACTTTCAATGTCGATTAGGTTCTGCATCTCTTTAATTTGCCAGATTTTGAGGTATTTTTGATGTTCTATAGTGCTGGAGATTACAAAAATAGTAGCCTTCATATTATATTTTTTTAGGATGGGGTAGGCATTTGTATAGTTGTTCTCATATCCGTCATCAAAAGTTATAATTACTGGCTTACTAATTTTGTCTATATTTTCTAGGTCTTTAAATGTAATAGCGGTATACCCTTGCTCGTTTAAGTATTTCATTTGCTCATCAAAAGCTTTCACAGGCACAAACATAGGTTTATATCCCCAGACTATGTTATCTATACAGTGGTATGTGAGGACAGGTATATATTTTCTGGAGCCTTTCACTTCTTTAGGTTGGTTAAGGCTAGAATACACCGAAACAGGGGCTATCAAATACCTGGTGTTTTCATTATGGTGGCTGATTATATTAGTTCCACCATATGAATCGGTTTTATAAATAGGTGCAGCGTTACAATTTATATCAGTGGTTAATGAAATCACTCTTAAAATATAAAGTACTACAACTAATAAAACGGTTGTAAGAATTGATAATATAGACAACTTATTAGTATTCATATATCTCCTATTAATGAACCGACTTAGATTATGATTTACCATTCATTTTAATTGCTAAAATTAAATTTTATATCTTTAGGTTTATCCTATGCAGTAATATTATTTATTTAAAGGTTTATCCTATTAAGTAAAACTAAATTAACATAAGTTTTTATCCAAATAATAATAATAAGCTCAAATTTTATATAGTAATATAATATATAAATACATAAATAAATATGTGCAGACAATAAAAAAGCTGTAATAGTGCTATATACAGCACTATCACAGCCTTTTAACACGGATATGTTAGAATATCCTATATGCGCAGACAAAGTTATTTCTCCAATAGGAGGAATTTATGCTTGTTATTCTTATCTTACCAGCGCTCGGGGAAGCATCAATCATCTGCCCGTTTCCTAGGGCGATGGCAACATGCCCATTGAAGGAGATTACATCGCCTCTTTTGATACTGCTCATACTTGTGATGCGCTTGTATCTAGAGGTACTCTTCCAACCTTCTGATGTCATGTAGCTCTGTTTAACACCGGCTTTATTTAATGTCCAGTATACAAATCCGGAACAGTCAAAGGTATTTGGTCCTTTTGCTCCATAAACATATTTTGAACCAAGCTTAGACTTTGCAATTGCTATAAAGTTCTCAATACTAGCACTTGAGGAGACATTCGAACTACTACCAGAACCCGAAGAAGAGCCACTAGAGGAACTTCCTGAAGAGCTACTTCCTGAGCTGCTACTTCCTGAACTACTTGAACCACTACCTGAGCTACTAGAATTGCCACTTGAACTTGTTGAACCGGTCCACTTTTTTGCATCATCGGATAACAGCTTGCTAATAGTTTTTGAACCAACTTTTCCATCGGCAGTCAGGCCATTTTTTTTCTGGAAGTTGATTACAGCGTCATGAGTATCGGAACCAAAATATCCTGTTGTACTTCTGAGATAATTAAGTTTCTTGAGGTACTTCTGTACATTGGTTACGTCATCACCACTATCACCCATGGAAAGTGCGAATTCTTCAGCTTTCGAGGACATAAGGATTTCCTTGGTCATTGGACCTATATAGCCGTCAGCAATAAGCCCATGCTTGCTTTGAAACTTCTTTACTGCTGTTACAGTATCCTTTCCATATTTTCCATCCGGAGAAGTAGTTAGATAACCAAGTTGATTCAGTCTGTTCTGAAGCTTAAGTATCTCATCACTTTCATCTCCTATAGAAAATGACATTGGAACTGCATTCTCAGAATAAAGAACTTCTCTTGTTAGCTTACCGACATTGCCGTCATCATATAAACCATTTTTCTTCTGGAATAACTTTACAGCGGCTTCAGTATCGGTTCCAAAGTAGCTTGTTACTTTATCAATATAACCTAGCTCATACAATCTCAATTGTAACTGTTCAACATCTGTACCTTCAATACCAATTGCTACAGTATAGTGTTTAGCATCATCAGCCAAAAGCTTTTGGTAAGTTTCTTTGTCAACCTGTCCTGATATGGCTATTTCATTTCTCCGTTGAAATAGTTTAACCGCATATTCGATTTGCTCTGTAAACTCTTCAGTTGGTTCATCTGATTCCATATAATCAAGTTCTGTTAATTTTTTCTGAATAACTATTACAATAGGAGCATTATCACCAAGCTTGATTATGTCACCTTTTAATGGATTGAGTGTAGCAGAACTTCCAGATCTTGAGGGGTCTTGTGACGAACGTTGTTCAGTGCTATGAGACTGAGTTGAATTTGCTGATTCATTTGCTATTGCAGTGATTGATTGAGTTTCAGGTGTGTCTTCCAACTTTAAATCAGGTTGTATAATAAAAACTGTTAGCGATAAAGCAACTGCACCAGAAAGTGAAATTACAATATATTTAACATGCTTTGGGTACCTGTTTTTGTAATTAGTCAGCTTTTCATGCAGGTTTCTAAATAGATTTCTTTCATTATTAATACTCATTTTTTCTCCTAGTCCATAAATTTGTAAGATTTTGGGCATAACCCAATAGATGCATTTTGCAATCATCTTGTAGTTGTTCAAAATGTTTACATAAACTTAAGCCGGATGTAACAATTATATCATACTAACCTCTAAGAAATATTAAAGTTAGATAACAATTCAGTCCTATATCAGTATAAATAGGCAAGAAAATACATAATTAGTTCTTTATTAACTGCATTTATTGCCAGTAAATAGAATAAAATAAAAAACTCATATAAAATGTGATATAATTGGTATGATTAGTGGTATTTAATATATATATTAATACTTGGTAACTAGAACGGATAAATAAGATAAGGTAAAATATACATTTTATTAAGCGACATGGGTTATATGATGTGCATAAATTAGTGTATACATGGGGTGATGTCATGAGGGATATGTATATTAAGGCACAAAGCTGCCTGGAGGGTATGGTTTTATCAGAGGATTTATGCACAGATACAGGGGTATGCCTTATTCCTAAAGGAACTACAATTACAGAGGAATTAGAAAAAAAGGTTAGGCGCTTTAGATTGATGCCTGTCAAGGTAATCATCTATGATGATGCTTTAATTGTTGAAGAAGTAAACAAAAAGGATTACCATAATGGTATTGACGGCTTATCTGTACCAGTAAGACGCACCTATTATGAAGCACAGGATGAAATTAAGGATGTATTTGAGGATTTAAGCCTTGGCAAGAAAGTGTCTTCACAAAAGATAGAGGAAATTGTAAAAACAATTAAAAATAATATACCCGATGCATTGAGTGTTTTAAAATGTATGGATATTGTAAAGACCATAGACGACTATACTTATAGTCACTGTGTAAATGTATCTATGCTAGCCTCAATGCTAGCCAGATGGCTAGGATATTCTCCTAGGCAGGTTGAAGAGGTTGCAAAGGCAGGGCTATTACATGATGTGGGAAAAGTATTAGTTCCAAAAGAATTCATTAACAAAACAGACAAACTTACTGAGCCTGAATATGAAGAAGTTAAAAAACATGTAACCTATTCATACAGATATATAGAAAGTGTTGAGGGGTTAAGTGCTGATGTTAAAATGGGAGTGCTAATGCACCATGAGCGTGAAAATGGTACAGGGTATCCTTTGGGAGCAAAATCATCTCAAATTCATAAGTACGCGAAGATTATAGCTATAGCTGATGTATATGATGCTTTGACATCGGACAGGGTGTATAAAACAAGAATCCCAGTTTTCAAAGCATTGAAAATTATTCTTAATGATTATGAAAATAGCTTGGATATTTCGCTGGCAAACGTATTTGCAGAGCGTGTTTTGAGTAATTATATTAATGAATATGTTATTTTAAATACTGGAGAAATTGGACAGATAGTACATATTCAGAAACAAAACTTGCTAAAGCCCATTTTAAAGATCGATAGTGTGTTTGTAGATATGGCTAAAGAGAAGGACTTAGAGATTGCAAGTATCTTTTGGGGACTATAAATTACGGGTAACAATTATTATGTTTCCTTAATATTATATAGAAGTACCATTAATGGGGTGTACTTCTATGGAATTAAACAATGCTCAAAAGGCTGAGGTAAATCAGCTTGACAGTACTATTGCGGCTCTCATAGCAACAATAATAGCTATAGGTATATCAATAATCAATTTGTTAGGTAGAAAAAAATCCATTATTGACGAAAAACCGCTTCCGTCATGTTTTGATGAGCTTCCAACACTTACTTCAATAATTATTGTTTTAGTTTCCTTCTTCTTCTTCGGCTTGGCTAGGGATGAATGCAAAGAGAGTGAGGAAGAGGATTGTAGTGCCCAAATAAGCCTACTAACAAGCTTTTTAGTGCTATTTGTTTCTATTGTTCGGTTAATTAACATATCCGGTCAAACTCCTGGCTCGGAAGCTCAAACAGTAGCTGACTCAGGCAAACGGTAATTGTGAGGTATTATATTAATTGCTATATTGAGATTTTATTTTGTTAAATATTATGTTTATTTTTTATATTGTGTTTGTGTTTTTATATGAATATAATGATAATGAAAAAAATGTTTAAATAGCAATTGATATAATGAGACATACATTGGGGGACAAAATGGAAAATGAGGTAAGCGCAATAATTTATCAAATAATAATACTAACTCTTTTAGGAGCTACTGGGTATATTGCAGGCAAAAAAAAAGTTCTACCTGCCGATACTCACAAATACATTTCGGCATTGATTTTAAAGATAACAATGCCTTTTCTTCTGTTTACCACAATGGGAAACTATTCATTTACTAGTGATACTCTCAAAAATGGCTTATTAATATCAGTATTTGGCGCCTTATTCGTACTTATTTCCGGACTTATAGGTTTAGTTTCAACGAAATTATTTGGAATAAAGGATAAAGCAAAAAATGTTTATATTGCTTCATCTATGTTCGGGAATGTTATATTTATGGCATATCCCTTAATAAGGGCTATGTATGGCGATAACGGTGACATGGGAATAGTTTATGCTATATTCTTTAATATTGCAAATGATGCTATACTCTGGACAGTTGGTGTTTACTTGTTTAATAAGCATAAAGCTACTAGTTGGAAGGAAAACCTTTCACATTTACTAAACCCGAACATTATAGCATTTTTGGGGGGCTTTGTAATCATAGGGCTAAAGCAGTTTTTTCATATAGACCAGTACCCTATGTATAGCAAAGCTTGGGACATAGTGTATTCTGCGTTTAACGGATTAGGGCATACGACAATTTATCTGTCGATGATTTTTATTGGGTTAATCTTGGCGAATATTAAAATAAACGGCATTAAATACCTAATATCCAGGTGGAGGTTCTTATTCTTCTCATTATCAAAGCTGTTAATAGTACCTCTTATAGCCTTACTATTTTTCTCATTATTCAATTTTGACTCAAATGTAGTGAAAATAGTGGTTGTCCAACTTGGTATGCCAGCTGCTACAATTGTATCTGCACTGGCGTTGCAATATGACTCAGACTACAATACCGCAACAGAAGGAGTATTCTTCTCAACTATACTTTCGGTGTTTAGCTTACCGCTATTAGTTTACCTCATATCTTTATAAATACAAATTATTAAGAAAGATACGAATTATTGTTCGTATCTTTTTTTTTGTTATTGACAATCTAAAGACAGCTTGTTACTATTAATTTATAAAAACACGAATATTTTTTACACTTTACACAAAAATGTTCACTTATTCACTAAGTACATAATGATTATTTGTAGGAGGACTAATAGTATGTGCGTTGCAAAGGATGCAAAGGTAGCAGTAATAATGGGAAGTGATTCTGACTTTTCTGTAATGAAATCTTGTGTGAAAATGTTAAAGCAGTTTGAAGTTAGCTGCGAAGTTATGGTATGTTCAGCTCATAGAACACCTGAGGCAGCAGCTGATTTTGCTAAGAATGCTGCTAAAAATGGATTTGACGTTATTATTGCAGCTGCTGGGAAGGCAGCACACCTACCAGGAGTACTGGCAGCCTTTACTCCACTACCTGTAATAGGGGTACCTATTAAATCCTCTACTCTAGATGGTCTGGATTCACTATTATCCATAGTTCAAATGCCTTCTGGTATACCGGTAGCGACAGTAGCACTTGACGGAGCCGAAAACGCAGCTTTGCTTGCAGTTCAGATATTATCTACAGCCCACCATGATTTGAGAGATAAAATGATAGAATATAAAGCTTCATTAGCAGAAAAAGTGAAAAAGAAAAATGCAGAACTTCAAATTAAATTAGAAGAACTTTAAATAAAAGGAGTATACCCATGTGTAACAGGAACGCTTGCTTGACGTGCACAGATTTTGACTGTATGGAAGACAGACCGGATAAACTTCGCGAAGAATGTGGTGTTTTTGGAGTTTATTCAATGCCGGATTCAGCTGAAGACGTTGCAGGAATGACATATTATGGGCTTTATGCACTACAGCATAGAGGACAGGAAAGTTCAGGTATTGCAGTAAGTGACAATGGAACAATTGTATTCCACAAGGATATGGGGTTGGTACCTGAAGTATTTGATAGAGTTGTTTTGGAACACTTAAAGGGCAACATGGCAATTGGTCATGTACGATACTCAACAACAGGTGCCAGCAGAAGAGAAAATGCTCAGCCCATGGTTGTTAGATATAGAAACGGTAATCTTGCTATGGCGCACAATGGTAACATTGTCAATGCCAGTGAGATTCGTGAAAGAATGGAGAATGGCGGTACTATATTTCAGACCACAAATGACACAGAAGTAATGGTAAATCTTATTACTAAACATTCTGTATTCTCAAATAGCCTTGAACATGCTATTCAGAAGATGATGGAAGAAGTAAGAGGATCATATGCTCTTACCATAATAACTGAAGATAAGCTGATAGGTGTGAGGGATCCTCTCGGAATCAGACCACTTTGCCTTGGAAAGACACAAAAGTCATACGTGTTGGCTTCTGAGACATGTGCTCTTGATGCTGTTAATGCAGAATACATAAGAGATATTCAACCTGGTGAAATTGTTATAATTCAAAATAATCAAGTCACATCAATTTTAAAAGAAGAACCAAAGAACACGAGACTATGCATATTTGAATTTGTTTATTTTGCTAGACCAGATAGCATAATAGACAATGCTAGTGTTCAGCAGTCACGCTATGAGGCTGGAAAAAGACTTGCAATAGAGCATCCTGTTGAGGCGGATGTTGTAATAGGTGTACCTGACTCTGGCATATCAGCGGCTATTGGCTTTTCTAAGCAGACGGGTATTCCATACGGAGAAGGGATAGTAAAGAATAAGTATGTGGCTAGAACCTTTATTCAACCAAGTCAAGGAATGAGAGAGGCAGCTGTAAGAATTAAGCACAATGCTATTAGAAAATCTGTTGAAGGCAAAAGAGTTGTTATCATTGATGATTCAATCGTACGAGGTACTACTACCAGAAGAATTGTTCAGATTCTGAAAAATGCAGGTGCAAAAGAGGTGCATATGAGAGTTAGCTCACCACCGCTTATGTACCCATGCTATTTTGGTATAGATATTTCATCTAGAAAAGAATTGGTAGCATCCAAATTGTCGGTGGATGAGATTAGAGAAATGATTTGTGCTGATACTCTCGGATACTTGAGTCTGGAAGGACTATTGAAAACCCCTATTGGCTCAAAATGCGGGTTCTGTACAGCTTGTCTGGATGGTAAATATCCTGTTGAAGTGCCTGATGAAGCAGACAAATTATGCTTGGGGTGTTAGGTGATTCATCTGATTAAACACATGTGGTACTATAAACAACTAGCTAAATGTAGAAACAACTAGCAAATGTAGAACCAACTAGCTAAATGAATGTACTAGAAAACAAAGCTAAAATGATGAATAAAAACAGAGGTATTAAAATAAATTTAGAAGTGCTGGCAGTGCCACACAGTTATTTGGAGGCGTAAAAAATGGCTACATACAAGGATGCTGGAGTAGATGTAGAGGCGGGTTACGAGGCAGTTAGATTGATGAAAAATCATGTAAAGCGTACAATGAGACCTGAGGTTATGGCAGAACTAGGCGGGTTTGGTGGATTATTTAGTCTTAATAAGGATAAATATGAAGAGCCCGTATTGGTATCAGGAACCGATGGAGTTGGAACCAAGCTCAAGATAGCTTTCCTGACCAATAAGCATGATACAGTAGGTATTGATTGTGTTGCAATGTGTGTAAATGACATAGTTTGTTCAGGTGCTGAACCGCTTTTCTTTTTGGACTATGTTGCAGTAGGGAAGAACTATCCAGAGAAGGTGGCTGAAATTGTTAAAGGTGTTGCTGAGGGATGTGTGATCTCCGGATGTGCACTCATTGGTGGTGAAACTGCTGAGATGCCAGGCTTCTACCCCGTTGACGAATATGATTTGGCAGGCTTTGCAGTTGGCATAGTGGATAAGAAAAAAATAATAGACGGCAGCAAGATAAAGGCAGGAGACAAGCTTATTGGCTTACCATCATCAGGTATACACAGCAACGGCTTTTCTCTGGTGAGAACACTTATAAAGCCTTCTGAAGATAATATAAAGGAATACATCCAAAAGCTAGGCTGTACTTTGGGAGAAGAGCTCCTAAAACCAACAAGAATATATGTAAAAACTATTCTTGACCTTGTACGTAAATTTGAAATTAAGGGGATTTCACATATTACTGGCGGAGGGTTTATTGAAAATATACCAAGAATGGTGCCAGAGGGGTTAAGGGTTAGCATAAATAAGGGAGCTTGGCCTGTATTGCCTATATTTGATATCCTAAGAGAACTTGGTAATATCTCCGAAAGGGATATATACAATACGTTCAACATGGGAGTTGGAATGGTTATGGCTGTTTCAGCCGATATTGCGGAAGACGTTGTAGAGTATCTGAAGCAAAACAACGAGCCAGCATATATTATTGGTTCTATTACTGAAGGTGAAGCAGGAGTAGATATATGTTAAAGATTGGTGTATTGGTTTCGGGCGGCGGCTCAAACCTCCAAGCTATAATTGACAAGATTGAGAGCGGATACCTGAGCAGGGTGCAGATTGTGACGGTGGTTTCGAGCCGCCCCGGTGCCTTCGCTCTAGAGCGTGCTGCAAAGCACGGCATAGATGGTACTGCAATCTCAAGGAAAAGCTTTGCTTCACTGGAGCAGTATGATGAGGCGCTGATTGAGCACTTTTCAAAGCATGGGGTTGAGCTGGTAGTTATGGCAGGCTTTCTTTCCATACTTGGACATAAATTCAACAATTTCTATAAGGGTAGAGTTATCAATATTCATCCTTCTCTTATACCTGCTTTTTGCGGAAAGGGCTATTATGGCATTATACCACATCAAAAGGCACTTGAGGCAGGAGTTAAGGTAACAGGTGCAACGGTACACTTTGTAGAGCTAGAAGCTGATACCGGCCCCATAATAATGCAGAAGGCTGTATATGTTGAAAATGATGATACACCTGAGATTTTGCAAAGAAGGGTTATGGAGCAAGCAGAGTGGGAGATTCTTCCTGAGGCAATAAAGCTATACTCTGAAAACAGGCTCACCATTAAGGGAAGACGTGTTCTTATTGATAAGGACTAAACTAGCAAAGCAAAATTCATAATGGTATAAAGAGCAGCAAAGAAACAAGGTCAAAACGTCATAAGCTGATGGCATGAGCAAAATGAATGAGAAAATTGACATAAGTAACCAGCAAAGTAAAACGGCATAAGCAAAACATCTTACTGAGCGTTACAAAAATAATATAGAAATCAGTTAACAACATGGCTTTAGCTGTGTTAAAAATATTTTATGCAGGGGGATATTTTAAAATGATTAAGAGAGTATTAATCAGTGTGTCTGACAAGACAGGTATTGTAGAATTCGCAAAGGCTCTGGATAGCAAAGGTGTAGAAATCATTTCTACTGGAGGAACTGCAAAAACATTATCAGAAGCGGGCTTAAAGGTTATTAATATTTCCGATATCACAGGTTTTCCTGAATGTCTTGACGGCAGAGTAAAGACTCTCCACCCAAAGGTACATGCTGGACTTCTAGCTATTAGAAGTAATGAAGAGCATATGAAGCAGATTAAAGAATTAGGTGTTGATACTATAGATATGGTTATTATAAACCTGTATCCTTTCAAGCAAACAATTCTAAAAGGCAATGTAGAGCTGGAAGAAGCTATAGAAAACATTGATATTGGCGGACCTACAATGCTAAGAGCTGCTGCAAAGAATTATCAGGATGTGTCTGTTATAGTTGACCCTGCTGATTATGAAAAAGTACTGGATGAAATGACAGCAACTGGTGACGTAAGCATCAAGACTAAATTTAGACTGGCTTACAAGGTTTTTGAACACACCAGCCACTATGATACCTTGATTGCGAAATACCTAAGAGATACACTTGGCGATATAGATTTTCCGGATACCCTTTCACTCACATATGAAAAGGTTCAGGATATGCGCTATGGTGAAAACCCACATCAAAAGGCAGTTTTCTATAAAGAGGTTGGCAAAAATACAGGCTTGCTTCCAAGCGCAGTACAGCTCCATGGAAAAGAGCTCTCCTATAACAATATAAATGATGCCAATGGCGCAATTGAATTGGTTAAAGAATTTGACCAGCCTACAATTGTAGCGGTTAAACATGCTAATCCATGTGGAGTAGGAAGTGCTGACACTATCAGCGAAGCATACAAGAAGGCATACGAATCAGACCCTGTATCCATATTTGGAGGGATTATCGCTTCAAACAGAGAAATAGATGCTGCTACAGCTACTGAGATTGCTAAGATTTTTATTGAAATTGTGGTTGCTCCTTCATTTACTCAAGAAGCACTGGACATTCTCACAGTAAAGAAGAATATCAGATTGTTGAAGCTAGAAGGCATAAGTAATAAGATAACAGCTGATACCTATGATATGAAGAAGGTTGCCGGTGGCTTACTAGTACAGAAGTATAACACTGAGCTCTTAGATGAAAATAATCTCAAGTGTGTTACAGATAAGCAGCCTACAGCTGAAGAAATGAAGAGCCTTATTTTTGCTATGAAGGTTGTAAAGCATACAAAGTCAAACGGTATTACAATTGCAAAGGATATGGCAACTTTAGGAGTAGGACCTGGTCAGACAAATAGAATAATGTCGACAAAGATAGCTATAGAGTACGGAGGAGAAAGATGTAAGGGCGCAGTTCTTGCATCAGATGCTTTCTTCCCATTTGACGATTGTGTTGAAGCAGCTGCAAAGGCAGGCATAACAGCGATTATTCAGCCGGGTGGATCAAGCAACGACCAGCTATCAATTGATGCCTGCAACAAGTATGGAATAGCTATGATATTTACAGGCATGAGACATTTCAAACACTAAGATTTTGGCATAATCAACTCTTTGTAATGTAGAGGGAAGGGTGAAATTAAGCCGACCTGAATATTTTGAGATTTTAAAAACAACTTTCCTACAGTTTTTGTGGGAAAGTTGTAATTGATTACACATAGAGGAGTATACAACATGAAGGTATTAGTAGTAGGTGGTGGAGGAAGAGAACATACTATTATATGGAAGCTAGCCCAAAGCAGCAAGATTACTAAGCTTTATTGTGCACCTGGAAATGGCGGTATTTCAAAGCTTGCTGAATGTGTACCCATAAAGGCTGTTGATATAGAAAAAATGGTTAGCTTCGCGAAGCAAGAAAACATTGATTTGGTAATGGTTGCACCCGATGATCCTCTTGCACTTGGAATGGTAGATGCAATGGAAGCGGCAGGCATAAGGGCATTCGGACCTGTAAAGGCAGCTGCTATTCTTGAAGGTAGCAAGGCGTTTTCAAAGGATTTAATGTATAAATACAACATTCCTACTGCCGGTTACGAGGTATTTACCAACAGCGAAGAGGCTATAGCTTGTCTAAAGGCGGGCAAGATTCCTGTAGTGGTAAAGGCGGACGGATTGGCACTTGGAAAGGGTGTAATTATTGCACACACTCTGCAAGAGGCAATAGATGCAGTTAATAGCATTATGAATGATAAAGTTTTTGGGGAAGCCGGAAGCAAGGTTGTTATTGAAGAGTTTATTGAAGGACCAGAGGTTTCAATTCTTGCATTTACAGATGGAAAAACAATAGTTCCAATGGTATCCTCTCAAGACCACAAGCGCGCATATGATCACGATATGGGTCCTAATACCGGGGGAATGGGTACTTTTTCACCTAGTCCTCTATACACAGCTGAGCTTGATGAATACTGCATGAAAAATATTTTCCTTCCTACTGTTGATGCTATGAACAAGGAAGGGCGCACATTTAAGGGTGTGATATATTTCGGCCTTATGCTGACAAAGGATGGGCCAAAGGTGCTAGAGTACAATGCCAGATTTGGTGATCCTGAAACTCAAGTTGTTCTTCCTAGATTGAAAACTGACTTGCTTGATATTTTTGAAGCGATTATTGATGAAAGATTGGATTCTATAAATATTGAGTGGGATGACAACGCTGCAGTATGTGTTGTAGCTGCATCAGGCGGTTACCCAGGGAAGTACCAGACAGGCATTGAGATAAAGGGAATAGATGCTGCTCAAGAAAATGGTCAGACAATTGTTTTCCATGCAGGCACTTCTATAAAGGATGACACTTTCTTCACAGCGGGTGGAAGAGTATTGGGAGTAACGGCAGTTGCCCAATCCATGCAGCAAGCTATTGATAAGGCATATCAAGGGATTGAAAAAATTTCTTTTGATGGAATGCATTTCAGAAAAGATATTGGAAGAAAGTAAAATTAAATAATATATATATTTTAGTGCACCGTAATGTTATAGACTTATATCATTTTGGTGCATTTACTTTATAAATTTTTACAAAAAATCGCTTAACTTGATAATTAAGACTTAATTTATTAATTTTACACGCTTAATAAAATAATTCTATTTTAAGTAGAAGTTAGCATTTAACGATAAACTGACACTTTAACAAGGTTATAAAACCATTTTAATAAAACTATGGTATAATATACATTGCTATAAAAATCATCAAATGCAAAAAATATTAGTGATAATTCTGTAAGCAAGGAGAGTTTATGGCGGAGAAAACTAAGAAAATTGGTATTTGCGGAGGTACGTTTGACCCTATACATTTGGGACACCTATCTTTAACCGAACAGGTTAGATGCAATTTTGACCTTGATAAGGTTTTGTTTATTCCATCAGGCAATCCTCCACACAAAAAGATGAAAGAAGTTACTGATGCGCTGCAGCGATATAAAATGGTGGAACTAGCAATAGCTTCTAATCCGTACTTTGAGGCTGTTGCTTTGGAAATTGAAAGAACAGGTTATACCTATACGATAGATACCTTAAAGCTACTACAAGCATTATACAAAAATGCCGACTTTTATTATATAATAGGTGCGGATGTTGTAATGGATTTGATGACCTGGAAAAACTTTGAGCAGGTTTTCAAGCTTACAAAATTTATAAGCCTTTTAAGGCCTGGCTTCAAAAGGACTGACTATGAAGAGCGCATTAAATATTTGGAGAGTCAGTTTGGGGCCTCAATTATATCCTTTAATGCACCACTTATGGACATATCCTCCACTAATATCAGAAAGCTTGTAAAGGAAGAAAAGTCCATAAAATATCTTGTACAGGACAGTGTCATGGAATATATTCATGCAAATGGTCTTTATAGACAAGGTGACTAGGGATTAAGATTTAGGAGACTGAGACTTATATGGATTTAGAATTAATGCAGGAGAAGTTGGAAAAAATGCTTAGACCAAAAAGGTTTAGACATTCGGTAAATACCATGCAAACAGCCGCAGCCCTAGCAAAATTCTATAAAGTTGATATAGAGAAGGCAACAATTGCCGGTTTATTGCATGATTGTGCAAAAAATCTTTCAGATGAGGACTTGCTGGATAATTGCATTAAGTATGGTATAGCTGTCAGCGAGTTGGAACACCGACAGCCATTTTTATTACATGGGGCAGTGGGGGCTGTAATTGCAAAAAATGAATTTGGGATTGAAGATACTGAAATTTTGAGGGCTATTAGTTGCCATACAACAGGGTGCGTTAATATGAGCAAGTTGGACAAAATTATTTTCTTATCGGACTACATAGAGCCGGCTCGTGAGCACAAGCAAGCTGAAACAGTTCGCAGGCTGGTCTATGAAGATATTGACAAGGCGATGCTGTATACGTATGATAGTGTGATTAAGTACGTTATCAGCAAGAACGGCTTGATTCATCCTAACACAATAGAAGCTAGAAATGAACTGCTGATGTAATTTTTTTATGTAATTTTGTAATTTTTTTTATGTATTTTGAAGGAGTAAGAGAATGAAGAAGTTTTTTAAATTTGGGTTTTATGGATTAGGAACATTTTTGTTGTTTTTTTCAACAATAATAATAGGGGTCAATTTTGTAAAGGATTCTGGACTGTTTGATAAGAGTGTTATACAAGTAATGAAGCAAGAGCAACAAAAACAGTCCACTACTAGCACCGCAAAGCAGACAAAGAATGATGTCGTTACACCGGCCCCAAAAGAAGAAGTTCAGAAAGAACCTGCTATAAAAAGCACTGAAGCAACACCTAAAAAGCTTGCAATTGAGGTAATAAACTGTACTGACAAAACGGGTCTTGCTGAAACAGTACGCTCAATGCTAGAGGCAAAAGGCTATGAGGTAAGTGCCGGTAATCATCTTGATAGCAGTAAGGGGACTTCAATAATTGCAATACGAAAAGAAAATATCAAAGGTGATGAGATAAGCAAGATGCTTAAGATACCAACAATAAAGGAGGAATATCAGCCCGACTCCAGATATGATATAACAATTCTTCTAGGTAAAGATTTTGCACCATAAAAAAGCTTATTGTTACATTTGAATTACAATATTATTAATGCTATAATAGTCAGGTATTTCAAAAATCTTATTAATGAGGTGCATACTTTTGGAATCAAAACAACTGGTTGAAAAGATAGTCGCATTTATGGAAGAAAAGAAGGCCAAGGATATAAGCGTCATCAATATACAGGATATTACAATTATATCGGATTATTTTGTTATTTGCAGCGGTACTTCTACTACACATATAAAAGCAATTGCAGATGAGGTTCAATTCAAGCTCAAAGAGATAGGCATTGAAGCAAATCATAGCGAAGGCTATGAAACTGCAAGATGGATTTTACTTGATTATTCAGACGTTATAATACACGTTTTTCACCATGAAGACAGAAGCTTTTATAATTTAGAGAGGCTATGGTCAGATGGAATAATGACTAATTATAGATAATGATTATTGATGAGTCAAATATAAAAAAGAGTATTTTGAAGGTTGCTGTGCCTGCTGTTATTGAGCAGGCACTGATTATGATTGTCGGTGTTGTCTCTATGATTTTTGTAGGACATATCGGTAATCAGGCAGTTTCAGCAGTTGGTCTGGTTAATTCACTTTTTGCGTTTATACAAGTGTTTTTTGTAGCCCTTTCCACAGGATGCACTGTTATAATTGCAAGATTAATCGGGGAAGAAAAAGTTAATAGTGCTAAGGTTGCTATAAAGCAGTCTGTATTTTTAGGCTTCATTGCAGCGCTGCTTTTTTCTATAATATGTGTTATTTTCGCAAGACCAATAATTGTACTGTTCTTCAAAGGTGCCGAGACACTCATAATAAATATGGCAACTCAATATCTGAAAATTACCTTGATAACCCTTCCATTAATGATAGTCAATATAATTATCAGCGGTTCGTTAAGAGGAGCAGGAGATACCAAGACTCCAATGCTAATTGCAAATATAGTTAATATACTAAATATTATTCTTAGCTACATTTTAATATTTGGAATAAATATTGATGTTTTGGGACTTCACTATAAAGGTATGGGCTTTGTCGGGGCAGCGGTAGCTATAACTATCTCTAGAGGAATTGGTGGTATTCTCAGTTGTTTAGCAGTAGCTAGGAAGAACATAATTTTAAATTTTGATTACTTAGGGCCATTAAATATAGATTGGTCATTGTTAAAAAGAATACTAAAAATTGGAATACCAGCTTCAGCCGAACAATTAATAATGCAAGGTGGCTTTCTGGTTTTGCAAGTAGTAATATCGGGAATGGGGACAGAGTCATTGACTGTATACCAGATTGTAATGAATATTAACTCAATTTGCTTTGTTCCGATTTTTGGCTTTGGAATTGCAGCTACTACATTTGTTGGTCAAAGCCTTGGGGCTAAGAGAATAGACCTTGCCAGAAAAAGTGGGTGGATGACCTTGAATATATGCCTGGTAATCACCATTATACTAACAACGTTGCTGTTTATCTTTGCAAACTTTATTATTTCGATATATACCGATGATGCAACGGTAATAGCTATAGGTACTACCGCAATAAGATTATTCAGTGCTTCTCAGCCTTTTGTCACAATTGTTACTGTTCTATCAAATGCACTAAGAGGCGCTGGGGATATTGCATATGTTATGCTGACCAGCTTTGTTGGAATATGGTGCTTTAGAATACTTTTGACCTACTCTCTGGACAGAATTTTTGTAATAGGTATTACCGCGGTATGGATTGCTATGTTTATGGACTATTTTATTAGATCAGTAATGTATATCATAAGGTTTAGACGTGGGCGTTGGGCAAATATAACCATCTAATTTTGCAATGTGGTATAAGAGTTTATTATAAAGTAAAAGGCTTTATTAAGTATTTACTATAAAAAAGGTTTTATTAAGTATCTATAATTGAAAGGAAAGAGTTAAAAATGATTAGTGCAAACGGCGTTTCTCTACGATTTGGAGGACGAGCTTTATTTGAGAATGTTAATGTAAAATTTACTCCAGGAAACTGTTATGGATTGATAGGAGCCAATGGAGCAGGAAAATCCACCTTTTTGAAAATACTATCTGGTGAGATTGAGCCCAACAAAGGAGATGTGTCTATTACTCCTGGGGAAAGAATGGCAATATTAAAGCAAAATCATTATGAGTTTGATGAATATGATGTTTTAAAAACCGTAATGATGGGTCATCAAAGATTGGTTGAGATAATGGAACAAAAAGAGGTTCTTTATCAGAAGTCAGAATTTACTGAAGCTGAGGGTATACTTTTATCCGAGCTTGAGGCGGAATTTGCTGAAATGAACGGTTGGGAAGCGGAGTCTGATGCGGCTATTCTTCTTAATGGTCTTAATATAGGTGAAGAATATCATTACAAAAAGATGAAAGAATTGGACGGTAATGAAAAGGTTAGAGTACTGCTGGCACAGGCTCTCTTTGGCAATCCTGACATTCTTCTAATGGACGAACCTACAAACCACTTGGATGTTGCTTCTATCACGTGGCTTGAGAACTTCCTCATGAACTTTGAGAACACTGTAATAGTGGTATCCCATGACAGACACTTTTTGAACAAGGTGTGTACGCATATTGTGGATATTGATTACTCAAAAATACAGATGTATGTGGGTAACTATGATTTTTGGTATCAATCAAGTCAGCTTGCTCTACAGCAGCAAAAGGACTTAAATAAAAAGACAGAGGCAAAGATGAAGGAATTGCAGGAGTTCATTCAGCGATTTAGCGCAAATGCATCTAAGTCAAAGCAGGCAACCTCAAGAAAGAAGCTTTTGGATAAACTTACTTTAGAAGACATACAGCCTTCCTCAAGGAAATATCCGTTTGTTGATTTCAAGCCCGATAGAGAGGCTGGAAATGATCTGCTTATGGTAAATGGAATAAGCAAGGAGCTTGAAGGGGAACAGATATTAAAGGATATTAGCTTTATTGTTAATAAGAACGATAAAATTGCATTTGTGGGTACTAATGGCGTTGCTAAAACTACACTTTTCAAGATTCTTATGGGCGAGCTGGAAGCTGACAGTGGCGATTATAAGTGGGGTATTACAACTTCACAAGCCTATTTCCCAAGAGATAACTCAGAATTCTTTGACGGTGTAGATTTGTGCCTTGTGGACTGGCTTAGACAATATTCAAAGGACCAGACTGAGACATTCTTGAGAGGATGGCTGGGAAGAATGCTATTCTCTGGTGAAGAAGCTCTCAAAAAAGCGAATGTTCTATCAGGTGGAGAGAAGGTTCGTTGTATGCTAGCAAAAATGATGCTTTCAGGTGCAAATGTACTTGTACTGGATGAACCTACAAATCACTTGGATTTGGAATCAATCACTGCACTTAATAATGGACTAATAAATTATAAAGGAACATTGCTGTTTACTTCACACGACCATGAGTTTGTTCAGACTGTTGCTAATAGAATAATTGAGATTACTCCAAAGGGTATAATTGATAGACAGATGAGTTATGACGAATACCTTGAGAATGAAGATATTCAGGCGTTGAGAAAGGAAATGTGGAGTTGATTACTTATTAGCTAAATAATTCATTTATATTTTTAAATAAATTTAGGCTATATAGTATTTTATGCCATCATATTTAAGCTATTATATTAAAATTAAGCCATATTTGGAAACCTCTCTGCGGTAAATGTAGAAGGTTTCTGGATATGGCTTTTTGGTTTAAATATTTATATCTATTTTATATAATAAGTGTTTTTACAGTAAAAATATTGGCAATATTGAAGGTATAGTAAAATGACAAAAGGTAGATGATTACGTTGAGAATTCCTTCACACATTGGGATAATACCTGACGGTAATAGAAGATGGGCTCAGAATAAAGGTTTCGATAAGCAGGATGGCTATTCAAAAGGAATAGACCCTGGATTCCAGGTTTTAAAGCTGGCTATGGACTATGGGGTGAATGAAATAACTTACTATGGGTTTACCACAGACAATCTAAAAAGGCCACCAAACCAGGTTGATGCATTCGTACAGGCGTGTATAGAGGCAGTAGAGGCTATTGCAGGAGAGAATGTATCCTTACTTGTATTGGGCAATACGAAATCCAGGCACTTTCCAAAGGAACTACTAAAGTATACAGAGCATCGTACAAATATCGGTAAGGGTGGAATGAGAGTAAATTTTTTGGTTAACTATGGTTGGGAATGGGATATGTCCGGTCTCAACACAAATACAACAAATAGATCCACTATTCAAGCAGGACTCATGTCCAGAGATGTTTCTAGAATTGATATGATAATAAGGTGGGGCGGACGAAGGAGGTTATCGGGCTTTCTTCCTGTGCAATCTGTCTACGCTGACTTTTATGTAGTGGATAAGTACTGGCCGGATTTTGAACCTAGTGACTTTCATGATGCCATGAAGTGGTACAATACCCAGGATATCACTTTGGGAGGCTAGTGTCATTACTACTCCTAAACAGTATATAAAGGAGGCTTTGTAATGAAAAAGGTGATAATAATAGGGGCAGGTTTAGGTGGATTAGCTACAGCCTTAAGGTTATTAAAATCAGGCTTTAATGTCTCAATATACGAGAAAAGTGACCATGTTGGGGGAGTCGTACACCACAAGAAAAGCCCTTGCGGTCAATATATATTTGATTATTGTGCATCAATAGGTATCTCACCAATAGAATATGATAAGGTGTTTTTAGATTGTGGTCTTGATCCAAGACAGTACTATGAAATAATATACAGTAATGAGGCCTATCGTGCCTTCATTGACTCCAATAAGTTCGTAGATTTAAGTTATAATATAAAGGAGCTATTAAATAGTATCCAAAACATTTTCCCTGCACAAGGTGACAATTATATGAGACTTATTACAAAGTCTTATTATAAGTATAAGATTGCAAGGCAAAAACTTCTCTCGAAATCATTTATTACAGGCCCGGATAATATTAAGTCTTTGTACAGCCTGCTTCGTCTCAATGTGCTAAAGACAGCAGCAAATTATGTTAATAATTATATCGAGGATGAAGGTCTTGCAAATATAATTCTTATGCAAGTTTTGTTTATAGGTAGCTCTCCTTATAAAATCTCTAACACATATTGTATGATTCCTGCTGTTTCTCAGATTGATGGGATAGGCTATATTAAGAATGGACTTGCGCAGTACTCAAATGCTCTTTCAAAAGCAGTTTTAGAGGCTGGCGGAAAAATATTCACCTCCTGCAACGTTCGAGAAATATGCGTAAATGGCAAAAATGCTACAGGAATTATTGTCAACGATGAGTTTGTCAGTGCAGATCTAATTGTTTCAAACAGTGATTATCAATATACAAATAGTACACTTTTACAAAAGCCGGCTGATAGTAGAAAATATAAGTCTTCGTGTGGAACCTTTATATTTCATTTAGGCATAGATAAGATATATCCAATTCTTAAGCTGCATAACCTTTTTGTTAACAATAATTTCAAAAGTGAAGTGGATAAGGTGTTTCGCGGACAGCTGCCGGAGGATTGCCAATTGTATGTCTATAACCCTGCTTCAATTGACGATACTATATGCGCTAAAGGGAAAATGGGGATAAATGTACTATTACGCGTACCTAACCTTACCTTTGATAGTATCAATTGGGATAGTTCAACTATAGATTACCTCAAAAGAATATGTATTGATAAGCTCTCTAGTATAGAGGGTCTAGAAGATATTGAGCAACATATAGAGTATCAAGACTTTGTAACTCCAGTTGATTTTCTTCAAGAGTATAACTACTGGCACGGTGGGGCTTATGGTATAGCCCATACAAACATGCAAAGCATAATATTAAGACCCCAGGTGAAGTGTACAAAACTCAATAATTTGTACTTTGTTGGCAAATCAATCCACCCGGGAAATGGGGCTTCAATAGTCCTGATGGGGGCAGAGATTGCAGCAAAGCATATAATAAAAGAAGCAGCTTATTAGGCTGCTTCTTGATTTAGAATATAGCTTAACAAGAAAATATACTGAGCAAGATAGAATAGTAAAATAAGCACTGAACAGATTTGCGAAGTATATTTTCTTATATGGTATTAACCTGCATTTTCAACGTATCTTTTTATCTTCTTTGTAGTGGTCTTGGCAAATTCTTCTTCTCTGATTGTAAAGTCCTTTATACGCTTATACAAAGGCATTAGCTTGTTAATTTCCTTTATTTCTGACTGAATTAGTTTGGTAACCTCTTCTTTTGAAATAGTATCCTTGCCAAGGCGTAGCTTTATCTCATCTATATCAGGTACAATTTTTACATTGACTTCCGTCTCGCCTGATTCCTCGTCGTATCTGCCCCAAACTAGGCTTTCCTTGACATACAGGGATTTTGCAAGATAAGCTTCTACCTCTTCTGGGAAGATATTCTTGCCGTTTTTTGTTACAATTACATTCTTTTTACGGCCGGTAATATATATATATCCCTCTTCATCCATATATCCAAGGTCACCGGTATAAAGCCAACCGTTTTTTAATACGTTCTTTGTAGCCAGCTCGTTTTCGTAGTAACCAAGCATTACATTATCTCCACGTATTACTATTTCACCGATACCATCATCGTCAGCATTATCAATCTTAACCTCAATACCCGCCAAAGGCTTACCTGCTGAATCATGTCGGAATCCGTTGTCGTTATTGACGGCAACAATAGGGGCGCATTCTGTAAGTCCATAGCCTTGTACAATTCTAACACCCATACTATACAGATCATTTGATACGTTTGGATTTATAGCAGCTGCACCACAAATAACCAAACGTACATTACCCCCAAATACAGCATGAACTCTTTTAAATACCTTTTTACGAATATCTATTTTCAAAGCAGTATACAGGAAGCTGCAAAGTGATATGGCAGTATCCATTTTAATTTTACCCACTACGCTGCTTGAAGCCTGCTTCATTATTTTTTTGTGCATGTTCTCCAAAATAAGAGGTACAAGCATTAGTATTGTAGGTTTTGTTTCTTGAAGGTTATTTACAATGTGCTTTAGCCCTTCATTAAAAGCAAGACAACAGCCATTATACATCATTACAAGAAACCCTGCTGTACACTCATACGTATGATGCAGAGGGAGAATGGACAATGCACTGTCTGTTTCATCAATTGTCAGCATGGAGCAAACAGCCCTTACATCACTGCAAATGTTTTTGCTTGAGAGCATAACTCCTTTTGCTAAGTCTGTTGTTCCCGAAGTAAAAATCAATGCAACCATAGCTTCATCATCAATTGTAGCATCAATATAGCTTCTATTTCCATCTGCCAGAAGCTCTTTGCCTCTTTCTAGCAGCTTATTGTATGAAAGAAAATTATCATCATCTTCTTCAGCATCCATATCAATATAGTACTTTATTTGAGAAGATTGGGACAACTTTTCCATGTCCTTTCTATGCTTTCCTGAAAAGAAAATAGCACTTATGCCCGATCTGATGATAAGATTCTGAACTTCATGGAAAGGAAGTTCCCTGTCTAAAGGAACAACAACTCCAACTCCGCCTGTAATGCACAGATAGGCTGTACACCATTCATGTCTATTTTGTGAAATAATTGCTATTCTCTCACCCTTAAGTCCCAATTCGATGAGCGCTGTTCCCATTTGATCTATTTCTGTTTTAACCTGAGTATATGTCTTTGTATAGTATTTTCCACTGGAATCTTTAATGTTGAAAGCGTTTCTTGAACCAAAGAGTTTTTCACTCTGAACCATCATGTCCTTCATGTTATTTATTTGTCTGGTTTGGTATATCGCTTGAGCTTTCATTATATTAATACACTCCTTTAAGTATGCTAAATAACTAGCCTATATTACAATTATATTACATGCAGCCTTATATTATAATATATGCATTATCAATTTAAATCAATATATTAAGTAAAATTAGTTTGCATATCCATACATGTGAATATTTTCCTAACGTTTTCTCCAAACTCTCTTGGTGTGTTTTTTCCTAATTCTGTATCTTCTTCTTCTGGATATTTTTCTGAGAGTAAACCTTATAATCAGAAATACAATAATTACGCATATAACTATCAAGCAAAGTTTGAATAGTTTATTGCTCAATAAATCATTAATAGAATCTCTGGCTTTAGCTTTGAAACTTATATCAACAGTGCGTGTTGACACTATATCGGATTTCCCGATTGTGACTCCGTTTTCGGAGTATTCAATTGTACCAAGTATGTCGCCTTTTTTTATTGGCGCAACAACATTTTGTTTGATGTTTACTTTTTTATCAAGCTTCCATAATGAACGGTCATTTGCAAGCACAGCTTCAATTGTATTTTTGGTAACAAGGTCAACCTTGCCATCATCAGCTGCATCAGCAACTGTAATGCTGTCAATAAAAGTATTTCTATCAATTATTGTCTGAGATGAAAAGTTTTCATACCCTGCACGCAATAGATTTTCTGTAAATGTAAAAACATCCTTGCCAGGTTGATACGTAACTCCCAAAATAACGGAAATAAGCTCTTGACCTTCTTTATTAACTGCACAGGAAATATAATTAGAGCCGGCTCTCATAGTTGAACCTGTTTTTACACCAATTATGGTAAACTCCTGGCTGTTGTCCGTGGCATTACCATAAGTAAAAGTTTTTCCGAGAATCTTACTGGTATTATTTAAAACCGGCCAGCTGGAGTGTTTGTTTGTTGGGGATAGACTTGTCAATTGCTTTTGACTGACAATTGATCTGAATTCAGGCACAGTCATACATTCTCTAGCTATTAAAGCTAGATCTCTAGCAGTTGTAAACATGTCCTTGTCTCGCTCTGTTTCATCTATTCCATTTGGATTTGTAAAATGAGTGTTATTAGCACCTAACTGCTTTGCAGTTTCATTCATTTTATCAATAAATTCCTGCTTACTGGAAAAAACATTTTCTGAGATAATATTTGCAGACTCATTAGCTGACACAATAAGTAGGGCATGAAGCAGGTCGTCAAGTGTCATTTGCTCATCTGCCATAATCCCTATATTCATTCCACCCACACCAATATCAGTAATAGCATCATGACTAGCAGTCATGACTTGATCAAGCGGTGCATTTTTTAGTGCAACTAATGCAGTCATGATTTTTGTAGTACTTGCCGGTCTCCATGGGGTATCTGCATTATACTCATACAAAACTCTTCCTGTTCTTGAATCCATAAGTATATATGCTTGGGCATCCACCTCTGGTGAAGTAGCACAATAAGCAGGGATTGTTTGAAATAAGAGTGTTATTGTGACAATAAATGTAGAAATTAGTCTTCTCATAGGTTCTCCTTAGTTTAGAATGCTAATATCATTATAAAGCATAATCGCAGATTTTAAAAATATTTTTCGCTTTTATTAATATGCTAGTATTTACCAATTTGTTATGCTATACTTTTCTTATTCACATCACCATCTTTTTTATTCCCGGATAGGAGAAATATGAATATTAATATTTTTGGTAGGCAGTTTGCTATTACAAAAGGCCCTATAGTTATTTCTGCTGTTTTACTACTCGTTATATTAGGAATTGTAGGCTATTTTCTGTCAAATTATTACCACCCCTTTGATGAAGTAAGTAAATCGACTGCAATAATTATAAATGACTCTTCTACAATCGATAAAAGTGAGCAAGCTGAGGCTGTTCCTACCGAGACAGAGGTGAAAATAAAGGTCTATGTAACAGGGTGCGTGAACAAACCTGGCGTTGTTGTACTGAAGAAGGGACAGATAATTGAGGATGCAATAATTGCGGCAGGAGGCTTTACAAAAGATGCAGATAAAGACAATATAAATCTGGCGTTTGTACTGAATGAAAATGTAATGCTGCGTATTAAACCTACATCTGAACAGGTTGAACCTCTCTCAAAACAGAATAAATCTGTCTCTCAACAAGCTAATGTAGGTTCAATACCTAAAAGTAACCAGAAAGCTGGTAAGGATAATCTACAGATTAATAATGTTCAACAGCAAAAAGAGACTACAGCTATCGAAAATTCGGGTGTTGATATTATTACAGAGAGTATAAATACAGTAGTAGGTGAGCAAAAGGAAAGTAATGATGCTCCTGCTAAAGTCAATATTAATACTGCAGATGCAAAACTACTGGACACTTTACCAGGTGTGGGTGAAGCAACGGCTGCCGCGATTATTGAATACAGAAACAAAAACGGACCCTTCAAGAAAATTGAGGACATTATGAAGATTACAGGTATTAAGCAAAAAAGTTTTGAAAAAATCAAGGATGAGATATGCATTGAATAAACTATTGAATAAACTATTGAATAAACTTATTAAAGAATTTTGAGCAAACAAAAACCGGCTAAAACTTTGCCGGTTAGAAAATAATTTAAAGGAGGAAAATATAATTATTATCACGATATAATTGTAATATTTATTATGGTATATTCCAATAGCATTAATTTACGATTTTCGATATAATTTTTTAAATAAAAATATACAATATAGACAATATGGCTGAAAGTTAACCATAATACAGTGGCAATACTAATATACATATAATAAAATAGCTCATTATTGCTACGAATAATGGAATAAGAACACAATACAAAAAGAGCTTTGCAATACGTCTATGTCTATATTTTTTATGCTTCTCTAGTCTCGTACTTCTCAAGCTATCCTCCAAAACATTTTTATATTATTATTGACAACATATAGTAAGAATTTCAGTGTAAAGCATTATTGTAATAATATTTTAAATATTGACACAAAAAAGGGGTAAGAATATAATGATTAGTAAGTTAATATTTATATAGGCAATGATGAGAAGAGTAAGTAATTTTTGCGGTTTATAGAGAGTTGATGCCTTGGCTGTAAGCATCAGTAGCCGTTTTTACCGAAGACCACCTCTGAGCCTGTACGGTTATTACGTTATAATTATCATTGAGAAGCAAGTAGGGTGGAACCACGAGAGTATCTCTCGTCCTTATATATTTAAGGACG
>JAEYTP010000150.1 GCA_023433945.1 Bacillota bacterium
GTTGTAGGAACTGCATTGTCTTTTGTTCTTCTTATTCCAGCAGCATATGCAATAGTTTTTATAGCAAGAATTATTTAATTTTAGAATGCACTACATATAACAATCACACCCGCAAGGGCTGGCGGTAAAGTTGTTGGTGCGGTGCTGTATTTGGCTACAAGTGGTAGATAGTGCTTTTTAGCAGTGATAGTGCAGATTTGTTGGTCACCAGCCAAACTCCGCTCGCAGAGTCGAAGTGTCACTACTGCTCGCGGGCTTCGGGAGTGCTGGGCGTTAGCCGAAAGACCCATACTTACGGTGACAAAATTGTAGGGAGTACCTTTGGTATAAAGTTGCATTAAACCTAATATTGTACATACTAGGGGGCTGAGGCATTATAACGAAGCAAGTTAGATAGTGTTTTTATAGAGTCAAGGCTAATTACATGGGCAAACGTCAAACTGCAGTGGCAATATCAAGTGGGAAATGATAGGAAGCACGGCGGGAGAAATTTTTTAGTAAATGCAATGTACATGAAGATAATAACAAGAATAAAATTTGGGGAGTATAGAGCATGGCTAAAGTGAATGGTTTTGAATTAATATGTCCTGTTTGTGCAGGTAAGGAGTTTAACAGAAGGTCTAGTTTGCTTAACACAAGAGGCTTGACTTTTATAAGCTTAGATTGGGCTAATCAGAGTGCAATAAATTATATATGTGATTGTTGTGGATATATATTTTGGTTTTTGGATGATGGTAGAGAATATGTAGAAAAATATTATGAAGAAAAGGAAGCTGAAGAACAAGATATTTCTATTGATTATGAAACATCAGAAGCAGAAACTGACGAGTGCCCAGTTTGTTTTTGTAAACTTGATTTTAATCAGGCTAAATGTTCAAATTGTGGACATAGTTTTAAATAATTAATTAGGTACCATTTTTATAGCTCGTGTAAAGACCCTCACCCACCCGACAAAAGTATATGTGCTTATGACTCAGGAGTTGGTCATGAGGTCATACGTTAAGGCATAAAGCCTTAATTTAGTATTGTAGTAAGCAATGTAAATGATATCCGCACAGGAGCGCGGAAAGGGATTAAAGAAGTCCTTCGTCTAACATTCGCACTCCCGCAAGGGCTGGCGGTAAAGTTATTGGTGCGGTGCCGTCTTTGGCTACAAGTGGAAGATAGTGCTTTTCAGCAGGGGTAGTGCAGATTTGTTTGTCGCCAGTCAAACTCCGCTCGCAGAGTCGAGGTGTCACTAGCTGCTCGCGGGTTTCGGGAGTGCGGGGGCGTTATCTGAAATACGCGTAAAAAGAGTGCCAGATTTGAATTTTTATATTTATTTTGTTTAGTTCCAATACTAGCTTGTGCTTGGAATTGAAAGAAAATCGTATGTTAAGGTATTTATGATTGATTGTCTCCTATTGAAAATAGGAGCTTTTTGTTTTAATGAGTGCATACATGAAGTAGCAGATTATTATAATGTCGACAATCAAAGAGTGAGTTAAACCATATGGAAAGTTCAGTGTTTAAGTAGGTTTGATGATTTTCTTTCAATCCTTTATTTGAGTAGTGCTGCCAGATAATTATATTCTAATACATTAGGCACTAATGAAAAGCATCTTGCATATTATCACTCATATTAAAAGAAAGCCATTCGAGTTTAAAGTTGTCGATTATCATCTATTGGAAATTATATACTTTTCTTGTATAATAGTACTATTAAAAAAAGAAAAGGCTGGTCTTGTTAAAGTAAGTATATTTTATTAGTGTTAAGTGTACCAGTTTCTAATAGTAGATGGCTTTCTTTTAGCCAAGTTTAAGCGTTAGAGAACTGATTTGTTATATATTTGAAGATTGCGGATGCTTTTCATGTACATAGTTTTTGTGGTAAGGCGTACATCAGATAACAATCGCACTCCCGCAAGGGCTGGCGGTGAAGTTGTTGGTATGGTGCCGTCTTTGGCTACAAGTGGTAGATAGTGCTTTTTAGCAAGGATAGTGCGGATTTGTTGGTCACCAGCCAAACTCCGCTCGCAGAGTCGAAGTGTCACTACTGCTCGCGGGCTTCGGGAGTGCTGGGCGTTAGGCGAAATTATTGCTTATATTTTAATATATAGTTGGAGATTTAATTATGTGGGAAATCCTAAATAGCAACTTGAGTATTGCTTTTATTAGCATTATTGTTACTACATTTACAACAATAAAAATTATTGAGGGTAAGAAGACAAGAGATAAGCGTAAAATTTTGTTGGGAATATTGAGATATGAATTAATTAGTTATTCAAAGCCAATAAAAAACGATAATGGTGGTAATTATAGAAGTCCTCATAGGGATAAAGTAGTTTGGTCAATACTAACATCAGATATACTTAACAGGAAAAAGGATAAAATATTGATTTCACATTTATACGAGCTTATTGGCTGGATTGAAAATTATAATTCAATGAATAATTTAGCAAATTTAAGTATTGTATATAAAAATGAAGATGTTGCAAATTTTTTTGCTAATGGAAGAGAAATATTATATAACAAAGGATTTGAAGAGAAAGATAAAATTCTTTACATATTGAAAAATAGTTACAATATAAAATAGGTGTTTGTATGAAGAGAAACTTCGCCTAACAATCGCACTCCCGCAAGGGCTGGCGGTAAAGATGTTGGTGTGGTGCCGTCTTTGGCTACAAGTGGTAGATAGTGCTTTTTAGTAGGGGTAGTGCGGATTTATTGGTCGCCAGCCAAACTCCGCTCGCAGAGTCGAGGTGTCATTAGCTGCTCGCGGGTTTCGGGAGTGCTGGGCGTTAGCTGAAATACAACCTGAAAAATGCGTATTTTTGTGTATTATGAAAAAGGAGTTTTTAATGAGTAATAACCATCATAGTATTATAGAACAATTAAGGAATTACTTTGGAGAGCAACCTATTTTATATTTGAAATTTATAAAAGATAAATTATGGGGTGAAGATATAGTAAAAGGAAATTTATATGCTAATTCGGTTCAATATTATAGAGATTTAGAACTTAGAACACTTGCACCAGGGCAAGGAGATAAAAATGAATTGTTACAACATTTCAATTTGTATGATATACGTATATTTAATAGTGAAACTAATGACTTAATTTTAGGTTTTCCCAATACACAAGCTACTCTAGAATTTGATGGGGATAAAGATATATATTTATTTTGTCTAGTAGGTATTACATTTGAAGATTTGGAAATTGAAGTAATCAGTGATGATATTATTAGGTTTAAAATTCCATTTATTAAAGATAGCATATCAAAAATTAAAGAAGATTTTGGTGAGAATGTTGTAGTTATTAATGGACCTAGTTTTAGAAGTGTTTTGCATGAATGTATCCAAAAAAGAGAAGTGATTTTTGGAAAGGTAGTTTATTGTGAACCAAATAGCAGTATTAGAGTTGATGCCTATAGTATAGGGGCAGCTGAAAGATTTTTTTATAAGGATTTAATGTTTAGGTATCAAAAAGAATATAGGTTAGCTATTCAAAATAGATTTATATGCAATAACTATTATAAAATTAAACCAATAGATGATATTTCTTATATATGTACTTTAGATGAGTTGCTGGAATTTGAGATAAGATTTGAAAATGATGAACTAGAAACTTATTTATTATGATGGTACTTCAGCTAACAATCGCACTCCCGCAAGGGCTGGCGGTAAAAGTTATTGGTGTCGTGCCTTCTTTGGCTACAAGTGGTAGATGTGCTTTTTAGCAAGGATAGTGCGGGTTTGTTGATCGCCAGCCAAACTCCGCTCGCAGAGTCGAGGTGTCACTAACTGCTCGCGGGTTTCGGGAGTGCGGGGCGTTAGCTGAAATCGAATATTAATATGGCTACTATTTTAAAATTATATATTTATTAATAGGTGTTACTATGAAAAATGTAAAAAGAGTGCTTTTTGTATGTACTGATAATTTCACTAGAAGTGT
>JAEYTP010000105.1 GCA_023433945.1 Bacillota bacterium
GCCAAAATTACCTGATTCCAAAATCAATGTATGAAGCCTAGCTCGTCCTGCATAAATACCTGCTGTAAGGCCAGCACAACCACTGCCTAGTATAATAAGGTCATATTTTTGATTACCCATATATAAAACTCCTTCCTAAGAAAATTACTTCGCAAATCCGTTCAGTGCTTATTTTACTATTTTATCTTGCTCAGTATACTTTCTTGTTCGCTAGGGAACCCTAGGTTCCCTTCGACGAAACATTTCATGTTTCTGAGCACCCTCATGAAACCGGAAAGGGGAATCCCCTTTTCAATCCCCGAATATAGAAATTTATTCTTCTGGGATTTTCTAGTGTAAACATTCAATCTCAGCATTACCTACACTTCTGTAACACTCTAAAACTTATAAATTCCTATATTCTAAAAAAAATAATAAGAACTTAAAATTCATTAGAATTTAATGAATTTTACAAATTCTTATATTTCAATTCTTTCAATAAACTAAGGTAATTATATTATATTTCCATTCAATATGCAAGTTAAAAGTGTTAAAAAATCATCAAACTTTTTTTATCCAAACTTTCCAAAATAAAAATGCTCTGTTAAGTTCTTGTTCCTCAACAGAGCATTTAGTACGTACAATTTAGAATAGTTATACTAATATTAAAACAATGCTTGATTAGTATTTAAACAATATCCTACTATTTGCCACAGCACTTCTTGTACTTCTTGCCTGAACCGCATGGGCAAGCTTCATTTCTTCCTACTTTATTGCTTACAGCCATATTAGCCTTTCTGTACTCAGCAGTAATGTTCTTTCTTGTCTCTATGTCGAGAATGCCATCCCATTCAGGCAGTCCATACAGCCAGTCAGCCTTTGCATCCAACATGTTGTAATAAAGCTTTTCATAATCTATCTCAATATCCAACTCAGTATCTTCTGTAAGTGCTTCTAGATCAATCTGATTTACGAGACTTGTATTTATGCCATCTAGAAAGCCCGAAAAAGTAGTAGTATCCATGTTAAAGGATGCTGCTACATCTGATAACTTTCCTGTAATTTTCTTTTTATTGTTTGCAAGAATATCTGCGTAATTGTCCTTTTCCTTTAAGAAATATTCCTTCCAAAATGCTTCGCTATCCTGTGGAGCCCTTTCCTGCTCTGCAATCTCTCTCCACTGTTCATATAGTGTCATAAATCTTAACTCCTTTATTATTAATAGTGGTTACACCCCGAACGCATTTACGGGGACTGATTAAATACACCACTAATAGTATACATTAGATTTAATTTTTTGCAAGATATTAACATAGCCAATCCAAAAGATTTTTTACGCCTTTGGATTGGCTATTGCTTTTACATGTTAGCCGAATAGATTAATAAAAATACCAGCAGCTACAGCTGAACCAATTACACCAGCAACGTTTGGTCCCATTGCATGCATCAATAGATAGTTTGAAGGATTTGCCTTCTGTCCTTCGATCTGAGAAATTCTAGCAGCCATCGGTACTGCAGAAACACCTGCTGAACCAATCAAAGGATTTATCTTTCCCTTGGTTAGGAAGCACATAAGCTTTCCAAGTAGCAAACCACCGATTGTACTAAACATAAAGGCTAGCAAACCAAGCCCAACAATCTTCAATGTTTCAGCTGAAAGGAACATTTCTCCTTTGGTAGTAGCACCTACGGTAACTCCAAGGAATATGGTTACAATATTGATAAGAGCATTTTGTGAAGTTGATGAAAGCCTTTCAACTACTCCACTTTCTCTAAATAAATTTCCAAGCATAAGCATACCTATTAACGGTGCTGATGATGGAAGAAGTAATGTAACAAGAATTGTAACAACTATTGGGAATATTATTCTTTCCTTCTTTGATACAGGTCTTAGCACTTCCATCTTGACTTCTCTTTCCTTCTTTGTAGTGAGAAGTCTCATCAACGGAGGCTGAATCATTGGTATTAAGGCCATATACGAGTAAGCTGCTATAGCTATAGGCCCTAGGTACTCAGGTGCCAGCTTTGTGGTAACAAGAATTGCAGTTGGACCATCTGCTCCACCAATAATACCTATTGAAGCTGCTACCTGAGGAGAAAATCCCAGCACAATAGCAAGAATAAAAGCAACAAATATTCCAAGCTGTGCCGCTGCTCCGAGGAACAGACTTGACGGCCTTGCAATCAACGGACCAAAGTCTGTCATTGCACCAATGCCAAGGAATATCAACGATGGGTAAATTCCCAGCTTAACACCCTGATATAAATAATAGAGTAAACCGCCACTGGCCGTTTCTATTGGTCCGTCCATCATTCCAGTCAGCGGAAGATTAGCGAGCAGAACCCCAAATGCTATAGGCAAAAGGAGCATAGGCTCGAACTTTTTTACAGTTGCCAGATAAACAAGTACACAAGCAACTAATATCATAACAAGTTGCTGCCATGTTATATTAGCAAAGCCTGATTCATTTATAAGTTTTTGTAGTGTATCTACAAATGAAAACGACATTTAGTTATCATTCCTTTCACATTTTTGCTATGCCAAGTAAAAACTAAGCATTCTAGGTCACCTCTTTAAAGGTAGTGGTGATTACTTCAGGGCAGCTAATAAATCCCCCGTTGAAACGGTAGCTCCCTGTTGAACTGCGATCTGGGCAACAACACAATCTCTTGGTGCAGTAATCTCGTTCTCCATTTTCATAGCTTCCAGGATAAATAGAGTGTCACCCTTTTTAACGGATGCCCCCGCATTTGTCTTTATGCTTAGAATTATTCCAGGCATTGGAGCTTTTAATGGTTCACCATTAACTGCTTGCTGATTCATAACAGGTGCACTTGCTGCTACTGGTGTAGCACTAGCTACTGTTGCTTGCACTGGAGCAGGGGAAGCTGTCTCAACGTGAATTGCCTGAGTAGTTTTGATTATTCTAGCCTCACCGCGCTCAACCTCAACTTCGTAATTTTTATCATTAATTGAAACTATATATTTCATTTAAATTAGTCATTCCTTTCTCACCACATTTGGGCGTGGTATTAATTTTCTATAAGCTTTATGGTTTTGAATTGAAGCTCATCCAGAGGAATTTTTGACTCATCACTAACAATTGCCATAATCATAGCAGCAGTTTTCTCATCAACATTTATGAGTTTTAATTCTCCAAAACCAACTGCATCCTTATTTAAAACAGGCTTTTCAGCTTGCTGCACTACTTCCTTCGCTTCTACCTCAGCTTGTGGCTTTTCACTCTTTTCAGTTGCAGCTAATATCATTGTTAAAACCTTTATACAAAGGCTAATCAATATAAGTGCGGTAAAAACAATGCACAAACTAAAGCCAGAAACTATTAAGCTATCTAAAAATCCCATATAGTTAACATTCCTTTCTTTTACAGCATTTTAATCTTATAGCTGGCCTTAACAGCAGTGCTTTCTTCTCTTTCCTTGAAGAACTTTTCAGCTATCTGTGGGAAAAGAATATATGAAAGAACATCCTCATCACTCTTTGCTATACCCTTTAATTTTGCTTTAACTTCATTAAACTCTGGTTTTAGCGTATCGGCAAATCTCTT
>JAEYTP010000039.1 GCA_023433945.1 Bacillota bacterium
GAAAATAGTTCGGGATGTAAAATAAAGGAGGAATACATTTGCGAGAGGGAATAGTAAACAGAAACACTAAGGAAACACAAATAAAAGTGGAAATCAATCTCGACGGTAGGGGCGATAGCAATGTAAACACTGGTATAGGTTTTTTGGACCATATGCTTGTACTCTTTTCAAAGCACGGATTCTTTAATTCAATCATTGATGTAGCAGGCGATGTTCACATTGACTGTCACCACACCATTGAGGATACAGGCATTGCACTAGGCAAGGCCATAAAGCAGGCAGTTGGTGACAAGAAATCTATAAAGCGCTACGGTAATTCCTTTGTTCCAATGGATGAGGCGCTTGTACAGGTTGTACTAGACATTAGCGATAGACCATATTTAGTTTTTGATGCTGAAATGACGGCACCAATGGTTGGCCAGTTTGATACTCAAATGGTAGAGGAGTTTTTCAGGGCAGTCGCAGTAAATGCTGGTCTGACACTACATATCAGGCTTATACATGGTAAGAATTGTCACCATATAATTGAAGCAATGTTCAAAGCTTTTGGAAAGGCATTGGATGAAGCAACACAATATGACAGCAGAATTGTTGGAGTAATGTCAACAAAAGGGGTTCTGTAAAGAATTCTTTTAATATATTTTTTCTTATTAACCATTACTTGTATTTATTGTAAATTGGAGGGCCGCAGATGCTAATCAACAACACAGATTTTATCAAGCTCCCTTTATTCATTAAGGGAAAGGTCAGAAACGTATATGATTTGGGAGATAAGCTACTTATAGTGGTAACAGACAGAATTTCAGCATTTGATGTAGTATTCGATGAGTTAATCCCAAACAAGGGTAAGGTTTTAAACAGCATATCTGCATTTTGGTTTGATTATACCAAGGATGTGATAGGCAACCACGTAATCACTACTGACGTAAATGAATACCCTATGGGACTTTCTGAATTCAAGGAAGAGCTTCAGGGCAGATCAATGCTGGTAAAGAAGGTCGAGATGCTTTCGGCAGAATGTATAGTAAGAGGCTATCTTGAGGGGTCAGGACTCAAGGAATACCAGCAAACAGGAACAGTATGTGGCATAAAGCTGCCGGCTGGACTAAAGCAGGCTGACAAGTTGCCTGAGCCTATATTCACACCGTCAACAAAGGAGTCGGAAGGTCACGATATCAATGTTTCTTTTGAATATCTATGTGATAAGATTGGTGTAGAAACGGCAACCAAGCTAAAAGAAGCCAGCATCAATCTATATCTTAAGGCGAGCAAGCACGCTGAGAGCAAGGGACTCATACTTGCAGATACAAAGTTTGAGTTTGGAATTATTGATGGAGAATTAGTTGTAGCAGATGAAATGTTTACACCTGATTCCTCTAGATTCTGGGCAATGGATGACTACCAGCCAGGCAGAGCTCAGAAAAGCTTCGATAAGCAGTTTTTGAGAGAGTATTTGGAAACACTCGATTGGAATAAGCAACCACCTGCACCGAAACTACCGCAGGATGTTATTGATAATACTGCTGCTAAATACATAGAAGCATATGAAAGATTGACTGGTAAATCATTTTAAAAGGTTGGATAAGATATGATTGCAATAATTGATTATGGAGTGGGAAATCTAGCTTCTGTTAATAAGGCTTTCAGTTTTATAGGCGAACAATCTATTATCACGGCTGACAAAAGTGAGATTTTGTCAGCCGATGGTGTTATTCTGCCTGGAGTTGGAGCATTTGCCGATGCTATGCAAGGTTTGGTTAACAGTGGAATGGTTTCAACTATAAAGCAGGTGGCTAATAAGGGAACTCCACTTTTAGGTATTTGTCTGGGTATGCAGCTACTGTTTGAGTACAGTACTGAAGGCACAGAGCAGGTACAGGGGTTGGGTCTTATAGATGGTGGCATTCATCAGTTTCCACTGGATATGGGCCTTAAAGTACCGCACATGGGATGGAACAATATCAGTATAAAAAATGACAGTACACTATTTAAGGGTATTGCCGAAGATAGCTTTGTTTATTTTGTTCACTCCTATTGCTTGGACGATATACACAACAAAAGTATAGCTGCAACTAGTATATATGGTATTGAGTTTGGTGCGGCTGTGAGCTATAAAAATATAATGGGGACACAGTTCCATCCCGAAAAAAGTGGGGATGTAGGATTGAATATTCTCAGAAATTTTGCTTCAATATGTGGGGGGGAGTTTAAATGATAATTTATCCGGCTATTGATATTATTGGTGGTGAATGTGTTAGACTTTCTCAGGGTAGCTATAGCCAAGTTACTGTATTTTCGAATAGCCCGGTAGATGTGGCTAAGAAATGGGAAGCTCTGGGAGCGCAATATTTACACGTGGTTGATTTGGATGGAGCCAGAAGTGGAAAATCGGAGAATCAAACAGTGATCGGAGACATTTGTAAGACTCTTTCTATACCTGTACAGGTTGGAGGAGGTATTAGAAGTATAGAGACAATAGAAAAACTACTTGATTTGGGAGTGAGTCGCTTAATATTGGGGACCTCTGCCGTTCAGAATCAGCAGTTGCTTAAATATGCTCTTATGAACTACTCTGAAAAAATCGCGATAGGAATTGATGCAAAGCAGGGAATGGTTGCAATTTCAGGATGGGAAGAAACCAGTAACCTGAATGCTATTGAATTTGCAAAAACAGTGGAAGCACTTGGTGCTAAAACTATAATATATACTGACATCGCCAGAGATGGGATGCTCTCAGGTCCAAATCTTCCGGCCATGACTGAGATGGCCAAGGCAGTATCAATAGATGTTATTGCCTCAGGTGGTGTAAGCTGCCTTGAGGATATAAAAGCATTGAGAAGCACCGGTGTTAAGGGAGTTATTGTTGGTAAGGCACTTTATACCGGGGATGTTGATTTGGCAGAAGCATTAAAATAACCACTTTGTTTAATTTTATGCAAGTAGCGGTAAATATCGAATTTATGTTTAGCAAAGAGACCTTAAATTATCACGGCTTGCATTGGAGGAGTTAATATGCTGACAAAGAGAATAATACCTTGCCTTGATGTGCACGCCGGACGTGTAGTTAAGGGAGTTCAGTTTGTAAATATAATAGATGCAGGGGACCCTGTAGAAGCAGCTGCTTTTTATGATAAAGCTGGGGCTGATGAATTAACCTTTTTGGATATTACGGCTTCCTCTGATGCAAGAGCTATAATGTTGGATGTGGTTAGTAGAGTTGCTGAACAAGTTTTTATACCCTTTACTGTTGGAGGGGGTATTAGAGAGGCCGAGGACTTCAGACAGATTTTAAAGGCTGGAGCTGACAAAGTAGGAATAAACTCTGCTGCGTTAAAGAGGCCTGAACTGATATCAGAAGCTGCTTGGAAGTTTGGGAGCCAGTGTGTTGTTGTAGCTATAGATGCCAAAAGAAGGCTAGATGGCAGTGGCTGGGATGCATACTTGAATGGTGGACGTATCAATACCGGCAAGGATGCTGTTGAATGGGCAATTGAAGCCGAAAAGCGTGGTGCTGGTGAAATACTGCTGACCAGCATGGACAAGGATGGCACTAAAGATGGATATGATATTGAATTGACCAGAACTATATCCGAGAGTGTTAAGATTCCTGTCATTGCTTCCGGGGGCGCAGGTACAATGGAGCATTTCAAGGATGCACTTACAATAGGAAAGGCAGATGCAGTACTGGCAGCCTCATTATTTCATTTCAGAGAAATGGAAATTATGGATCTCAAAAGGTATCTCAACAAAAATGACATTGAAGTAAGAATAAGATAGAATAGGTAGAAAAATATTTAATTTATCTGCTATTACTAACAGGTTGAGAGTTAATCAGAATTATAACTGTAATTTATATAAGAAAAGGGGAGTTATTATGAACACATTACTAGAACAGATTAAATTCGACGAAAAGGGTCTTGTGCCTGTAGTAACACAGGACTGTAAAACTAAAGAAGTTCTTATGCTTGCATATATGAATGAAGAGGCGTTTAAAAAGACTGTTGAGACAGGCAAAGTTCACTATTTTAGTAGAAGCCGTAATCAGCTATGGTTAAAAGGAGAAACCTCAGGGCATTTTCAATTAGTTAAGCAAATCAAACTCGACTGTGATGGGGATACCCTACTAGTTGAAGCAGAACAGGTTGATGCTGCTTGCCATACCGGAAATAAAACTTGCTTTTTCAGGGCAATGAGTAATGGACAGTGGCAGGAGAATAATGATATTATAGAGGAATGTGATTCAGCTGCTATTCTACAAGAGGTCTATAATGTAATTGTAGATCGTACAATAAATCCAAAAGAAGGCTCATATACTAACTACCTGTTTACAAAGGGAATTGATAAGATACTTAAAAAGGTTGGAGAAGAAACTGCAGAGGTTATTATTGCTGCAAAGAATAACTCCAAGGATGAGCTTAGGTATGAGGTATCCGACTTGATGTATCATCTTATGGTTCTATTAGTAGAGAGAGGTTTGAAGCTGGAAGATATTTATAAAGAGTTAAAAGGAAGAAGATAATTTGAAGAACAATCTACTGAGCTTAAAAGACTACAGAAACAATCCTGAATTTTACTTTAGTAAGGGGTTGAGATGTGCAAATAAAAGAAATCTTAATGATGCTTATAAATATCTCCTCAAAGCATCTAAGATGGAACCTGATAATACCGAATATAGTTTTAACATGGCGTGCTTTCTTTCCGAAATGAGGCGCCCAAGGGAAGCCAATAGAATTTTTGCAGATTTGCTGTTGCATCATGATCCAACCATTACTGAGTGTTATTTTGGATTGGCATGCAACCATTTTGAGTTAGGAGATGTAAAAAAGGCTGCTGAATACTTTGAGAGGTATTTTACTTTTGATTCTGAGGGAGAATTCAGTGAGGAAGTATCAGAGATGATATTTTACCTTAAACTCTATAATGAAGTTTCACACGATAGAAAGTTTATCAAGGTATCAAAAAACAATTACTCCGATGCATTAAAAATGTTCGAAAAAGGTAACCTTGAGTACGCAGAAGCCAAATTATATAAGGCTATTATAGCAAACTCAGCAAACCTTGAAGCAAGAAATCTTTTGACTTTAGTACACCTCTTAAAGGGTGAGTTAAATAAGGCTATATATATTAATAAGTCAGTCCATATGTTAGAACCTCAGAATGTATGGGCCAGTTGTCTAAGGACTTACATTGTGAATGTTAAAAAAAGACATATATCTGTTTTGGATAAGGAGCTATTATTACTGGCGAGCTTGCAAATGACAGATAGACGAGATGTGCTCACAGTGGCTGCTACTCTCATTGCTTTTAACAGACGTGCCGAACTGGTTCTTTTCTTGAAAAAACAAATTGTATTTTTCTGTGATGAACTGGTTTATGCGGTATTGCTCCTAGCTTTTGTAGCAGTTAACTATGATAGTTATTCAATGGAGATGCAGAATATTATTTCTATAGCAGCAGGAAATGAACGACTAAAGGAATGGTCAGATAATCTTGTGGCAAAAATAGGCAGTGATGGAGAGCTGGATGTGCATAAGGAATTTTTCGATATCCTAAAGTTGTATGGAGAGGAAAAGACTCTAGAATGTTCACCAGACATTCACTATAATTTGTCAAAAATAAAGGACAATAAGTATAAAAAGGTGCAAAAACCATATACTTCTATAGTTGAGAGTGCTTTAGAACATAAAGAGATAATATATTCAAAGTACTATGAAAAGGAAATAGAGAGGATATTATCACGATTTATAGATAATAAAAACAGCAAGGCGTTTATTGATATTTCTGAGGTTGACGTTTGTGCTGCTGTAATGGAATACAAATATTGCAGTGAGAACTATATTGATATAACAAATCAAGAGCTTGCTGATAAATATAGTGTTACATTGCAAGCTCTTAATAGAACAATAAAGATTTTAGAAAATCATCTCAAGTTATAGGAATTGTGAGATAATTTATTTAAAATGAAGAATTTTAGAGGAAAATGGATATAATTAATTTAGATGGTCAAAAACACCTATAATTATGACATGGGCATATTTGATTATCTGTAAATCAATATATAATATAATAATTAGCACTCAACAATAGTGAGTGCTAACAGTGAGAATAATAAGGAGGTAATACAATGAATATTAAGCCATTAGGAGATAGAGTAGTTATCAAGATGCTTGAATGCGAAGAAACTACTAAGAGCGGTATTATTTTAACAGGTGCAGCAAAAGAAAAACCACAGGTTGCAGAAGTTGTTGCCGTTGGACCGGGAACTGAAGAAGTAAAAATGGAAGTTAAGGTTGGCGACAAGGTACTTACTAGCAAGTATGCAGGAACAGAAGTTAAGGTTGATGGACAGGAATATACAATACTTGAGCAGAAGAGCATTCTTGCGATAGTTCTATAATATAGGAAAACGGGAGGGTTTAAAACATGGCTAAGGACATAAAATTCGGTGAAGACGCTAGACGCGCACTTGAAAAAGGTGTTAATCAGCTGGCAGATACAGTTAAGGTTACACTTGGACCAAAAGGAAGAAACGTAGTTTTGGACAAAAAGTTTGGTTCACCACTTATAACTAATGATGGCGTTACAATAGCAAAGGAAATTGAACTTGAAGACAAGTTTGAAAATATGGGAGCACAGCTAGTTAAAGAAGTTGCTACAAAAACTAATGACGTAGCGGGTGATGGTACTACTACAGCTACTCTGTTAGCTCAGGCTATTATCAGAGAAGGTATGAAGAACGTTGCAGCTGGTGCAAACCCAATGATACTTAAAAAGGGACTTGCAAAGGCAGTTGATACAGCAGTTGCTGGTATCAAGGAGAATAGTCAGAAAATTAACGGAAAACAGGATATTGCTAGAGTTGCAGCAATATCAGCTAACGATGAGGTTATAGGTAGCCTTATTGCTGATGCAATGGAAAAGGTTACAAACGATGGTGTTATTACTGTTGAAGAGTCAAAGAGTATGGGAACTAGCTTAGAAGTAGTTGAAGGTATGCAGTTTGACAGAGGATACCTCTCAGCATACATGATTACTGATACTGAAAAGATGGAAGCTGTTTTGGATGACCCATATATTCTTATTACAGACAAGAAACTTACAAATATTCAGGAAATTCTTCCTATTCTTGAGCAGATTGTTCAGCAGGGCAAGAAGCTTCTCATCATCGCTGAAGATGTAGAAGGAGAGGCTCTCTCAACACTTATCGTTAATAAGTTAAGAGGCACATTTACTTGTGTAGCAGTTAAGGCGCCTGGATTTGGTGATAGAAGAAAGGCTATGTTACAGGATATAGCTATATTGACAGGTGGAGAAGTAATTACTGAAGAATTGGGCTTAGAGCTCAAGGAAACTACACTTGCTCAGCTTGGTAGAGCTAGACAGGTTATTATCCAAAAGGAAAATACTATTATAGTAGATGGCGCTGGAAGCCAGCAAGAAATCAAGAACAGAATAGCTTCAATCAAGGTTCAGATTGAAGATACTACTTCAGATTTTGATAGAGAAAAGCTTCAGGAAAGACTTGCTAAGCTTTCAGGCGGAGTTGCAGTAATTCAGGTGGGTGCTGCTACTGAAACTGAAATGAAGGAAAAGAAGTTAAGAATTGAAGATGCACTTGCTGCTACAAGAGCTGCAGTTGAAGAAGGTATTGTTGCAGGTGGTGGAACTGCTCTTATCAATGTAATTCCTGAGGTTGCAAAGCTTCTCGATACAACTGAAGGCGATGAAAAGACTGGTGTTCAGATAATTCTTCGTGCTTTAGAAGAACCAGTTAGACAGATTGCTGCTAATGCAGGTCTCGAGGGTTCTGTAATAGTTGATAAGATAAAGGCATCCGCTAAGGGTATTGGCTTTGATGCTTTGAATGAAAAGTATATTAACATGATTGAAGAAGGTATTGTTGACCCAGCTAAGGTTACAAGATCAGCTCTTCAAAATGCTGCATCTGTGGCTGCAATGGTTCTTACTACTGAGAGCGTTGTTGCTGATAAGCCAGAGCCAGAAGCTCCTGCAATGGGTGGCGGAATGCCAGGCGGAATGGGCGGCATGTACTAAAATTACTAAAATAAGGGGACAGGTATGAAAGCTTGTCCTCTTTTTTATTAAATTTGAAAAAAAATACTTGATATTGTATGATTAATTTATTATTATTTATAGAAAGCTATTTATGTAAAATAGCATAGTAAAGATGGACTAAACCTATTACTTACTTAGATTGTATCTAATTTGAAATACTTTAATATAACTTTTTGAAGCTTAATTCTAGTGCTCGGCTATATATTATATTTACTCTTTAACGTACAAAGGGGAGGGTTAGTAAAGTGGATATTTTTTTAGAGAAAATTGTAAAACAGAAGAAAACAATTACCGACTATGCAATGATTTTTGGACTAATAGTACTATCATTTTTTCTGGTATTAATTATTTTTTCAATTAGTGCACTAAGTGCATTTGCTCCATTGCTGATATTCGGTATTATTTGGTTAGCATATATCCTTATTAAAGGTAGAAATATTGAGTACGAATATATCGTAACAAATGGCGACTTAGATATAGATAAAATAATTGCCCAGAGAAAGAGAAAGAGGGTATTTGCTGCAACTGCGAAAGATTTTGAGATAATTGCAAAGAAATCAAGTCCTAAGTATGATTATAACGTGCAAAATATAAAGAAGAAAGTTAACACAGTATCTTCATTGAATTCTCCAGATGTATATTTTGGTACCTTAGTTAAGGACGGAGAGAAGACAGTAGTGTTCTTTGAACCTACTCAAAAGATGCTAGAATCAATGAAAAGGTATAACCCAAGGAATGTATTTATTGATTAAAAAAATGAGCAAAGAACTATAAACGTTCTTTGCTTTTTTATAACATTGGTATGGTAAGTAAAATCTTACTTAAATAATTAACTATTGAGTATTAGGAGGATAAAAAGAAAATGGCTTTTTTTTATAATGAGCCCTCAAGGACATTTAGTGAGTACCTATTAGTGCCAAATCTGAGCACAAAAGAATGTATACCGTCCAACGTTTCGTTAAAGACACCTATCGTTAAGTTTAAAAAAGGCGAAAAGGCAGCTTTAGAGCTTAATTTACCAATAGCTTCAGCCATTATGCAGTCTGTTTCAGACCATAATATGGCTATTGGTCTTGCAAAGTGTGGTGGAATATCATTTATTTTTGGTTCGCAAAGCATAGAGAGTCAAGCCGAAATGGTTAGAAAAGTAAAAAAGCACAAGGCAGGGTTTGTAGTCAGCGATAGCAATTTAAGTCCTGATGATACTCTTGCTGCCGTAGTTAAGCTCAAGGACCAGACTGGGCATTCAACTATAGCTATCACAGAAGACGGAACAGCAAATGGAAAGCTTGTTGGAATTGTAACAAGCAGGGATTATAGATTGAGTAGAGCATCACTTGATGATAAAATCAAGAACTTTATGACTCCATTTGAGAATTTAATTTATGGTGAAGAAGGCATTTCTTTAAAAGAAGCCAATGATATGATCTGGGAACATAAGCTCAATTGTTTACCTATTGTCGACAGTAATCAAAGGCTTATGTACTTTGTATTTAGAAAAGACTACGATAGTCACAAGGAAAACCCATATGAATTATTAGATAAGAACAAGAGACTTATTGTAGGAGCCGGAATCAATACTAGAGATTATAAGGAAAGAGTAGCTGCACTTGTAAATGCAGGTGTTGATATAGTGTGTATAGATTCATCAGATGGTTATAGCGAATGGCAAGGAGATACTATTAAGTGGATTAAGGAAAACTATGGAGATTCTGTCAAGGTTGGGGCTGGCAATGTAGTTGATAGAGAAGGTTTCAGATACTTGGCAAATGCGGGTGCCGACTTTATTAAGGTTGGTATCGGTGGAGGCTCAATCTGTATTACTAGAGAGCAAAAGGGTATTGGACGTGGACAGGCGTCATCTTTGATTGAAGTTAATGCTGCTAGAGAAGAATACCTTAATGAAACAGGTATCTACATTCCAATATGTTCAGATGGCGGAATAGTACATGACTATCATATTGTACTAGCACTTGCAATGGGCGCTGATTTTGTAATGCTTGGAAGATACTTTGCTAGATTTGATGAAAGTCCAACTAGAAAGATTAAGGTTGGAGGAAATTTTGTCAAGGAATATTGGGGTGAAGGCTCTAACCGTGCGAGAAACTGGCAGAGATATGACATGGGAGGAGATTCTAAGTTGGGATTCGAAGAAGGTGTTGACTCCTATGTACCATATGCTGGAAAGCTTAAGGATAATTTAGATATAACAGTTCATAAGGTAAAATCTACAATGTGTAATTGCGGTGCACTTTCTATTTGTGATTTACAGAAAAAAGCTAGAATTACTCTCGTGTCTGCTACTAGTATTAAAGAGGGTGGGGCACACGACGTTATTCTAAAGGATAAAGAGTTGTCATCATCATGATAATAAAAGACCAGACTTCTTGGAGGGAGTCTGGTCTAATTTATATTCTATAGCATATCTTTTTATATGGTTTTAATTGTACCCTGCGATTAGAACTAATATATTTTGGAATAATACCGTTTGTAGATAAGCCATAATTAACAGAATACAGTAATGTGGACTGTAAACAAATGGTATTTTGACTTCTTGACATAACCATATATGTAATTTATAATTAGTTAGCAAATAGATTTGGAATTTATTATGGTATGTTAAATGCTTTTAGTATTTGATATTCATACAATCTACAAAGCGGTGTTATTTAGTGGGCATATATAATTATGACAGTAAACATTTTATTTTTGTAGAAAATAATTAGTAAAGGAGAGGGCTTCAAATGTCGGCAAAAGAAGTAGTATTGACCTATGAAGGCTTAAAGAAATTAGAAGAGGAGCTTGAATTCTTGAGAGGCTCAAAACGAAAGGAAGTAGCTGAGCGTATTAAGCAAGCACTATCTTTTGGAGATATTTCTGAAAACTCTGAATACGATGAAGCCAAAAATGAACAGGCTCAGGTTGAAGGAAGAATAATACAGCTTGAATTAATGCTAAAAAACGCAAGGCTTATTGATGAAGATGAAGTAAAGACTGATGTAGTAAGTCTAGGCTCAAAAGTTAAATTATTCGATATAGAATTTGATGAAGAAATTGAATATCATATCGTTGGTTCTACTGAAGCTAACCCTATGAAATCTAAGATTTCAAATGAGTCTCCTGTAGGAGCCGCCCTAATGGGACACAAGAAAAATGAAGTTGTTGAAGTATTGGTTCCTGATGGAACTATAAAATTTAAAATTTTAGAGATTTCTAAGTAGAAGCTTTTAATGTATTGCCACCTAAACTATGTATAATATATAATTGATTGTAATGACAGTTTACATGAAAATGTAAACTGTTTTTTATAACGAGTTAAAGGTGTGATTACTTTTACTTATAAATTTTAGTGTGCTAGTTATACAAACAGGAGGAATTGTAATGTCTGAAGAAACGCAAGTAAACAACATTGAGCAAGATGAAGATTTAAGTGAGATATTAAGGGTTAGAAGAGCCAAGTTAAGAGAACTCCAGGAAAATAACATGGACCCCTTTAAAATAGTAAAATTTGAGGTAGATAACTGTGCCAAAAATATAGTTGAAAATTTTGAAAGTCTTGAGGGCAAAGAAGCCAAGATCGCTGGCAGGCTTATGTCTAAAAGAGGTATGGGGAAAGCCGGATTCTGTGATTTACAGGATAGGGATGGGAAAATTCAGCTATATGTTAGGAAAGATGATATCGGAGAAGAAAGCTATAACTATTTCAAGAAATTTGATATAGGTGATATCGTTGGTGTTACAGGCGAAATATTTAGAACGCATAAGGGCGAAATTTCTATAAAGGTTAAAGAAATAACCCTATTGTCAAAGTCGTTACAGCCATTACCAGAAAAGTGGCATGGTTTGAAGGATACAGACCTCAGATATAGACAGCGTTATGTAGACCTAATTGTTAATCCTGAAGTGAGAAATACTTTTATTTTGAGAAGTAAGATAATTAAGTCAATCAGAAAATTCTTAGATGATAGAGGCTTCCTAGAAGTTGATACTCCATTGCTAAATACAATACCTGGTGGAGCCAATGCAAGACCATTTATTACCCATCATAATACTTTGGATATAGACCTTTATTTAAGAATAGCTCCAGAGTTATACCTAAAGAGACTTATAGTTGGTGGTATGGAAAAAGTATATGAAATGGGAAGAATGTTCAGAAATGAAGGAATGTCTGTAAAGCACAATCCTGAGTTTACTCTCATGGAAGTATATGAGGCCTACAATGACTACAAGGGTATGATGGAACTGACTGAGAACCTGATTTCTACAGTTGCTCTAGAAACATTGGGGACTACCAAGATTGTATATCAGGGGCAGGAGGTAAATCTTACTCCACCTTGGAACAGACTTTCAATGATAGACGCTGTAAAGCAGTATGCAGGCGTTGACTTCAACGAAATAAAATCTGACGAAGAAGCAATGGCGGCTGCTAGGGCCAAGAATGTTCACATTAAAGGCTCAATGACCAGGGGTGAGGTATTGAATCTGATGTTTGAAGAGTTTGCAGAAGCAAATCTCATTCAGCCAACTTTTATTTACGACTATCCTGTAGAAGTTTCTCCACTCACAAAGAGAAAGCCGGACTGTCCTGAATTAACGGAGAGATTTGAGCTCTTTATTACAGGAAGAGAAATGGCGAATGCTTATTCAGAGCTCAATGATCCGATAGATCAAAAGGAAAGATTCTTGAGCCAAGTAAAGAAGAGGGATTCTGGCGATGAAGAAGCAAATATGATGGACGATGATTATGTAACAGCTCTTGAGTATGGATTACCACCAACAGGTGGGTTAGGGATAGGTGTTGATAGGCTGATTATTTTGCTAACTGATTCAGCATCTATTAGAGATATATTGTTATTCCCTACAATGAAACCAAAGGACTAAACTTTTTGTTCCATTGCCAAAGTGAAAGGAGTGTATAGAATGAGGTATACACCTAAACAGGCGGCAGAAATTTTGGGTATTTCTACGAATGCAACAAAGAATGACTTAGAAAAGAGATACGATATAATTCTGAAAAAGTATAAGGCCATGAAAAGTGATGGGAGTCTTGATGAGGAGGCAGAACAAAGCTTTAAAGACCAAACAGACGCCTATAGGATATTAATGGGTTATGAAGTTAATGTTCCGGTCGTACAAAGAAAAGAAACTTCTACCGATAAAGCTTTAGAAAAGGTTGGATTAGATAGAGGAAAAGTTGGCAATTTCTTTTATTACCATAAGTATCATATACTTGCCATTCTCTTAGCCGTAATTGCAGTGTTTTTTGTTGCCAAGGAGATTATTACGAGGGTGGAGCCCGATGCTCAAATCGGTATTATGGGTGAAGTTTATCAGGATGATTTTGATAAGCTAAAGCAGCGTATTACTGAGAGCATACCTGAATTAAAGGAAATTCAGTTTGACTCATCGACGATGACGGATAACTATAGTACAGGGCAGGATTATGCATATCTACAAAAGGCACAGATTTTACTCATAGCATCTGATATAGATGTTTTTATACTTAATAGATATGCTTATGATTATTTTGTACAAAATGGTGCATTTATGGACCTAGAAGAATATGCAAGGAAATATAATCTGGATGTATCCAAGAGCGAAAGTCTCAAGGATAGAGTTGTTGATGAATGGGAGGATCCTCAAGAAAATAAGCCAAGGACACCTAAGAGTTACATCGACAGTGAACCTAAATTATATGGTATTGATATTTCAGATAGTCAGATTTTTAAAGGAATAGAAAACGTTATTGGTCCCGAAAAGATACTGGCAGTACGTTCTGTGCCGCACAATAAGGAAGTAGCTGATAAGCTGATAGAGCTTTTTGTAAAATAAGATGAGAAGTACTGGGGGGTAGATTATGAACAGTCTCAATATCTCCTTCAATAATATTGAGGGAAAAGCTACAGTTACTGTATGCGGGGAGATAGATATTCATTCTCAACAGCAGTTTAAGACAAAGCTTAATGAAATAGTTGTGAACTTAAAAGATAACCTATATGTGGACTGTACTGAGCTTAATTATATTGACAGTACTGGTCTTGGCATACTTGTTGGGGCTCTCAAAGAAGTAAAAAAAGATAATAACAATATTTATATCAGTAACTTGAAGGACAACATCAGAAAGTTATTTAACATCACTGGCCTTGATAAGTTATTTATAATTGAATAATTGAATCCTAAGATACTGGGTACACATAAATTGTGTACCTGTTTTTAGTACCCATTAATCTTATATTTGGAGGTTTTTATGAGCCGAATTAATGATAGCGTGGTTTTGGAATTGCCCGCAAAAAGTGAATACGTCAGTACAATAAGATTAACAGCATCTAGCGTAGCAAGCAGACTAGGCTTTGATATCGATCAGATTGAAGACATCAAAGTATCGGTAGCTGAAGTCTGTAACTTACTTCTATCTAGGATGAAAGAAGATTTACTTAGATATAAAATAACGTTTGAACTTCATGAGGGTGAATTGACTGTAATATTTGAGGGGATTGATGTCCCGTTAAGATGCCTTTGTGAAAACATAGGAGAAGAATACGGCCTTTATATAATTAGGGCATTAATGGACACCGTCGAATTGTGCAATGACAAATCTTCTATAGTTATTTCCAAAAAGATTGGAGTATAGCCTATGGACAATATTGGATACCTAAATGATATAAATAATGAGATTTCGCAAGAAGAAGCATTATTTTTAAATTATCAGAAAACAAAGGATGTTGTTTATAGAAATGAAATTGTAGCTAAATATATAGGCCTTGCTGAATTCCTATCAAGAAAGTTTATCAATAAGGGTGTTGAGTACGAGGATATATTTCAGGTTGCCTGTATAGCCCTAATAAAGGCTGCTGATAGATTTGAAATCCAAAAGGGTGTAAAATTTGTTAGCTTTGCTACACCCACAATTCTTGGCGAGATTAAGAGGTTTTTTAGAGATAAGAGTTCTACCATTAAAATTCCACGTAGGCTATATGAAATAAGGCAGACACTTAATTTAGCTAGGGAGACCCTTTTACAACAGTTAAATAGGGCCCCTAAAGTCAATGAGCTGGCTGAGTACATGGGTATTAGTGAAGAAACAGTTCTTGAAGTAATTGAGGCTGGTAGCTCTAATTTGGTGAGATCACTAGATCAGAATATTTCTCAGGATAATGAATCAGACCTTCAGGATTTACTGGGATTTGAAGAAAAGAACTATGAGATGATAGAAAATCGTGACTTCATTTTTAAAACGCTGGAACTTTTTAATGAAGCTGAGAAAGATTTTGTAAAGATGAGATATATCCAAAATTTTACTCAAAAGCAGATAGCAGAGAAGTTTGGTGTATCACAAATGTATGTTTCCAGATTGGAGAAAAAGATACTTGATAAGTTTAGAAGTAATATTGTTTAGGCTCATGCGGGAGTGTTTAGTCCATATTATTTTGGGTACAAATATCGTATAAAACTTATTGGGTGGTGTATGTTTTGAAAGCCATTACTTTTCCTGTTAATTCTCAGATTAATAATGTTTGTCAGGATATAGAATACATTCTTGATTGCATAACCAAGCTTATAACATTGAGTGATGAATGTATTTTTGATATAAGGGTTATACTTAATGAACTTATTGCCAATGCAATAACTCACGGCTGTGAGTCTCGTAGAAAAAGCATAATAGTATCCTTTAAGCGGATTAATGATAAATATATATACCTAAGTGTCTTTGATAATGGACCGGGATTTAAAGCTTCAAGTGGTATTTATAAAAAAATCGAACAAATAGATTACCTAAACCAGACGTTTTGTGAGCATGGAAGAGGCTTATTTATAGTTGAACAATTATGTAAATATATAAAGTTTAACTCTATTGGTAATAAGATATCAGTTTTGAAAAGTATTAAGTAAGCAAATAGATAGAAATATGGAGAAATAAAGAGAACTTTCTGCAAAAGATATATTTATTTCAAAATAACAAAGGAATATTGCAGTTTTATAGGGTTTCCAACCTTGACAGGTTTTTATTTGATATGTTAGTATTATTAAGCCGTCGCGAGACACACCGTTTTAAACTAACTTAAACTTAAAAGTCGGGTTTGAAAAAAGTTTAAAAAAGTGTTGACAAGCAAACGGCAACATGATATTATAAATAAGCCGTCAGCGACGAGCCAACGGCGAGGAGCTTGAAAGCCAGTAAAATCAAGGCTTGAGAGCAAATGGACTTTGAAAAGTAAACAGTGACAATAGTGTAAAGGAACTCGAAAAAATTCCAAGTGAGAAATCACTTAAAAAATTGAGTAAACTTTTGCGAACTTTACAAACTAAGTA
>JAEYTP010000064.1 GCA_023433945.1 Bacillota bacterium
TGAGAAATGTAAATAAAAAACAACTTGTGCAGATTATATTAAAAAATGACCAGGTTAGGAAGGGTGAGATTTAATGCATTTATCGGACAAGGATCTAGTATCTGTTCAGGAGGCCCGTAATCTTCTAGGTGATGCTTACAAAGCACAAAAGGAGCTTTCAACCTTCAATCAGGCCAAAATAGACAGAATTGTAAAGGCGATATCTGAAGCAGGTATTGCCAATGCAGAGAAGCTTGCAAAAATGGCAAATGAAGAAACTGGCTTTGGAAAATGGCAGGATAAAATCATTAAGAATATTTTTGCAGCAAAATTTGTTTATGAAGCTATAAAAGATCAGAAGACTATTGGGTTGTTAAGAGATGATAAGGTGAACAAGGTTTGGGATATTGGTGTTCCGGTGGGAGTTGTAGCCGGTATTGTACCATCAACAAACCCCACATCTACAGTAATCTATAAGGCAATGATTTCTATCAAGGGTGGTAATTCAATAGTATTCTCGCCCCACCCCGGTGCAAAGGATTGTATTATTGAAACAGTTAAAATAATTTCTGCAGCAGCTGAGGCAGAGGGCTGTCCAAAGGGCGCTATATCAACAATCACAGTGCCAACACTTCAAGCTACTCAAGAGCTTATGAGAAATGAATTAACCTCGCTAATACTAGCAACTGGTGGTAGTGCTATGGTTAAGTCTGCGTATTCTTCAGGAACTCCTGCAATAGGAGTTGGAGCGGGAAATGGACCTGCTTTTATTGATAAGTCGGCAGATGTTAAGCTGGCGATAAAAAGAATTATGGACTCAAAAACATTTGACAACGGTACAATCTGTGCTTCTGAGCAATCCATAATTATTGAAAAAGCAATGGAAGACAAGGTTGTTGCTGAGTTAAAAGCACAAGGGGCTTATTTGCTCAATCCGGAAGAGACTGAAAAGCTTGGTAAATTTATTCTTAGGCCAAATGGAACTATGAATCCTATGATAGTAGGTAAAACTGCAGAGAGTATTGCGAAGCTGGCAGGACTTAGTTCTGTACCATCTACAGCAAGGGTATTAGTAGGTAGAGAGACAAAGGTAGGTAAATCAGCACCATATTCTGCAGAGAAACTGGCACCAATTCTTGCACTTTTTGTTGAACCAACAGTTGATGACGTTCTGAGAAGGAGTATTGAGATACTTAGATTCGAAGGTGTGGGACACACATATACCATGCATGCGAACGACGAAGAACTTGTTAAGAGGTTTTCACTTGCAATTCCTGCATCCCGTATACTTGTTAATACACCTGGAGCTCTAGGTGGTGTTGGTGCAACAACAAATCTATTTCCTGCCTTAACCTTGGGATGTGGAGCAGTGGGTGGAAGCTCATCTTCTAATAATATCGGCCCAATGGATGTTATCAATATCAAAAGAGTTGCATACGGAGTAAGAGAACTGGATGAAATAAGGTCTTCAACACCACAAAGTGGAAGCTGTGGTAATAATTCCACAAAATCCATGTGTTCGGCTGAAATGGTGGACTATATAGTTAAAAAGCTGGTTGAACAATTAATATAAAACTGAAAAAAGTGAAATACTAAGCTTGTCACAACAAAAGTACAGCTATGTATTTTACTTGAAATTATTACGTTGTGGAGGAAAATAATATGGCAAACACAAATTCACTTGGAATGATAGAAACAAAAGGCCTAGTAGGTGCAATAGAAGCCGCTGATGCAATGGTCAAGGCAGCGAATGTAACTTTGGTTGGAAAGGAATCAATAGGAGCAGGTTTGGTGACTGTTATGGTTAGAGGAGATGTTGGTGCTGTTAAGGCAGCAACAGATGCAGGAGCAGCTGCAGCAGAAAGAGTAGGAGAGCTTATTTCTGTCCATGTAATACCAAGACCTCATACTGAAGTTGATGCTATTTTGCCAAAGAACTCAACCCAGCTATAAAAGGGTAATTAACTCGCCCAAATCATTTTTAAACTTATGTATTTTAAGCTTATGTATTTTAGACAATGTATTTTGATGCTATTTATTTTAAGCTTATGAATTTCTTATTAATGGTTTGGGCCGAGTTTAATTCTTTATTATATGCAAGGCAGACTTTGCTGCTTTGATGGAGGTGAGTAGGTGCCAGTCATTACTGAGGCTGATGTAAGAAGATTGTTCTCAAACGGAGAATATAAAGGCAAAAAAGAATTTGTTATACCACACCACCAAATTATTACTCCTTCGGCTAGGGCATATCTGACAGAAAACAATATAGCCATAAAAGTATTGGACGAAGGTACAACACCAGTTGAAATAAAGGTTGTAGCTAGTGATGATAAAAGCGTTTCTCCAAATAAGCCCAAATATCAAACTCTGTTTGGTGCAACAATTAACGAGAAACCTGAGCATATGACTCACCTGAGAGGTAATATGCTGGTTTTTAAGGATCATCCTATTATCGCATTTAGAGGAGCAATAGATTCTCTTGAATCTGAAATTATACTAGCTCAGATAGCATGTGAAAAGCAAAATAAGCAAAAAATAGTAGAGGATTTAGAAGAGATAATAAGCTTTATAAGAGGACTTACTCGTTGTGAAATTACTGGGGAACCAGTTGGAGAATTTACATTGCAGGGACTTACTGCTGCTGATTTAAGAGAATACTCCCACCATCCCAGTAAATATTTTGGAATCAAGCACTTTCTTCCTACCTACACAAAGGGAGAGCTTTTCGCAATTTTGAACAAGCTGAGAACCTTAACCAGAGAGGTTGAGCTCAAGGCTTATAAAGCCTTCAAGGATGATTATGGAAAGGCAACAAGAGAAGACATAGTTAAAGCATTAAATAGATTATCCTCTTTGTTTTGGATAATGAGCTTCAAGTATCTCGCGAAGCAATACGATTAACCAAATAATATAGCAAATAAGCTTAATGTAAGCAAAAAGTAAATAAGAAGTAAGCAAAAGTTAAATAAGAAGTAAGCAAAAGTTAAACAATAAGTAAGCAAAAGGTAAACAATAAGTAAGCAAAAGTTAAACAAGAAGTAAGCAAAAGTTAAACAAGAAGTAAGCAAGAAGTAAACAAGAAGTAAGCAAAAGGTAAACAAGAAGTAAGCAAAAGGTAAACAAGAAGTTTAAACATGAAGTAAGCAAGAAGTAAACAAAAAGTAAGTAAGAAGTAAGCGAAAAGTAAACAAGAAGTAAGCAAAAGGTAAATAAGAAGTAAGCAAAAAGTAAAAAAACAGCAAAAATTTAACAATGCAATAAGCAATTCCAACCCAAAAATCTACGAAATGGTAAGGATAAAATATGAGTACAATAGTTGAATCTTATGTTGACAAAATAGTGGATGAATTGAAGAAAAAGTTATTTATAGAAGTTGAAGCATCCGGAAGGCATGTTCATTTATCAAAAAAGGATTTGAACACGCTATTTGGAGAGGGATATCAGCTCACTAAAGCAAAGGATTTGTCTCAGCCTGGCCAATTCGCTTGTAATGAGAGAGTTACAATTTCTGGACCAAAGGGAGCTATTAAAAATGTAATTATTCTTGGCCCTGAAAGAAAGGACACTCAGGTTGAGGTTTCACTCACAGATGCATTGGCGCTAGGTATTAAGCCTCCTATAAGGCTGAGTGGTGATGTTGAGGATTCTCCAGGCGTTGTTATTATTAATGGAGACCGTAAAGTAGAGATTAATCAAGGCATTATTGTTGCAAAGCGTCATATACACATGCTTCCAGAGGATGCGCAGAGGTTAGGTGTTGAAGACAAAGAGGTTGTTAAAATAAAGGTTTTTGGACTGAGACCATTGATTTTTGATGATGTAGTTGTTAGGGTAAATAAAAATTTCAGAACATTTGTCCATATTGACTATGATGAGGCAAATGCCTGCGGGTATAAAAAAGGTACCTTTGCTTTTATTTTAAAATAGTAAGCTGACCTTAAAATATGGGGGATTAATTATTATGGATTATTCAAAGCTGGTTGATGAAGTATTAGAGGAGTTAAACAAAAGAATATTGCTTAATTACAATCATTCTAACAACAAAAAGGTATTACTGATAAATGGCAAGAACAAGCGAGATAGCAATATGACTGGCTATGAGTTTATAACTGTAAATGAGCTTATAATCAATGGTGAGCATAAAACTGCTAACGAGCATAAAACTGCTAACGAGCATAAAACTGCTAATGAACGTATTGCTGCTGGTGAAGGGTATAAACAATATGATCTTGTTTTGATAGAAACAATGCCCATACCTATGATGGTCAATTTGGCATTAGGTAACTACATTGGCTCTGAAGAGCAGCTAATCATTGAAGCGATACTGTGTTCAAAGCCTGTTTATTTACTAGATAGCGGTTTGGAGTACAGACGATTTAAACCAGCTACCTACAATGCATTATTTGCTCAGTATGAGGAATATGAGAAGAGACTACTTCAACTCGGTATAAGGAAGATCACGCATTTGGGAGAAATTGGCGTTGAAAGAGGCGAGATTGATAAGTATAATAGGCAACTGGATGCTGTAAATACTAACACATTTACAACTATTGACTTATCCTACAAAAAGCTTTTATTAGAATCTGATTTATTAAAACTACATACAAAGGGAAAAGTGGCAATAAAAATAGACAAAAGCTGCATAGTTACCCCTTTGGCTGGAGATTTTATTAAATCACATGATATTAATTTGTTAACTAAATAGCGGAGGCAAGGCTTTGGATATTGGACAAGTAATCGGCAATGTGTGGGCTACAAAAAAAGATGCTAATTTGAACGGTATTAAATTACTTGTTGTTAGCATAAATGAATCAAATTTTAACAAAAAGGAGAAGTTATTAGTAGCGGCTGACATCGTAGGTGCTGGAGAAGGTGACACTGTACTCATTACTTATGGAGGGTCTGCACGTATTGCTATTAATAATAAAAATGCTCCTGTTGATGCAGCAATTGTCGGTATTGTTGATTCTGTCGAGGTGAATAAGAATGGGTAAAAGCATAGGTGCACTTGAGTTTAGGAGTATATGCAAAGGTATTGAAGTAGCAAATGAAATAGTAAAGATAGCAAGTGTAGAAATAATATATTTCAAAGCCATTTGCTCCGGTAAATTTCTAGTAATTGTTACTGGTGATGAAGGTGAAGTTAACGAGGCTATAGATAGTGGAGAAGATTTGGCGGACAATACTCTGATTGATAGCTTTAGACTTCATGCTATAAGTGAATCCATTATTCATGCATTTAAAAATAAGTATTTCTATGATGAACCCGTGGATGCAATGGGAATCATGGAAGCCTATAAAGTCTGTGTAGGTATCAAAGCCTTAGATAGAACACTGAAGTCTGGGGATGTGCAACTTGCTAAAATGCAAGTAGCATTCGCAATTGGAGGGAAGTTGGTATTTGTAATAACAGGTAGTATGAGTAGTATTGAATATGGGTTAAAAGAGGGATTATCAGCATTAGATGAGAATGAGAAGGCCCATATTTCAGTAATCAGATCTCCAAGCGAGGATATGGTTGCAAACTTATTAAAAAAAGGTAAATACGGAGGATAAACTATGAGTATTAATGAAATCATTATTTACATCATGGTAATTTTTGCAGCATTAGGTGCATTGGACAGAATAATCGGCAATAAGTTTGGTTTAGGTGAAAAGTTTGAAGAAGGAATTATGGCTATAGGTGCCCTTGCCATATCAATGGTTGGTATAATAGCGCTGGCTCCCGTAATCGCAAATCTTCTTAAGCCGGTTATAGTTCCTTTATTTGGTTTTTTAGGAGCTGACCCTGCTATGTTTGCAGGAAGCATACTCGCAAACGATATGGGTGGCGCGCCATTGGCAGAAGCCCTGGCAATAGACCCCAATGCAGGTCTTTTTGGTGGATTAATAGTAGGAGCAATGTTAGGCCCAACTATTGTATTTACAATTCCTGTAGCGCTGGGTATTATCCGTGATGAGGATAGAAAGTACCTGGCTACTGGTGTTTTGGCAGGTGTAATAACTATACCTATTGGTTCATTTGTTGGAGGACTTATTGCAGGTTTTCCATTAATGATGGTAATAAAAAATCTTATTCCAATAATTATATTTGCAGTTCTAATAGCGATAGGTCTATGGAAGTTTGAGTCTGCAATGGTTAAAGGCTTCACTTACTTTGGTAAATTCGTTGTTGCAGTTATAACACTGGGTTTGGGTGCTGGTATAGTTGAAAAATTAACAGGCATAGTTCTTATTCCAGGCATGAATCCAATCGAAGAAGGCTTTACAGTTGTTGCAGATATAGCAATAGTTCTTGCTGGTGCTTTTCCTTTGGTTTATGTTATTACAAAGGTATTCAAAACTCCATTGTTGAAGCTTGGAAAGCTCTTAGGAATGAATGATGTGGCAGCAGCAGGTTTAGTTGCCAGCCTTGCTAACAGTATTCCGATGTTTGGTATGATGAAGGATATGGATAACAGAGGAAAAATACTTAACGTGGCATTTGCTGTATCAGCTGCTTTTGTGTTTGGTGATCACTTGGGCTTTACAGCAGGTTTTAACCAAGCAATGATTTTCCCAATGATAGTTGGTAAGCTAGTAGGAGGTATTACAGCCGTATTTGTAGCTATGTTTATAGCTAACAAAACTTTAAAGAAGGGAAATGCTTAATATGGAAATAGAAAAGGCTACAGTAGAGAAATTGATAAGGCAAATTCTATCAGAGAAATTGTCGGGTGTTACAAGTTGCAATTCAGGTAATGTGGATTTTGTAAGAAGTGTTGCGCCTGGTGGAGTAATGTCTGTCAAGCTTCCCACAGTTAAAGTAGACGAGAGCAACCGCCTGGATACAGGATGTTCGCAGGATAAGGTTTATACAAAGGATATCTTCACTCTGTCCGAGAGTCCAAGGTTGGGTTGTGGTGTAATGGAAATGACTAGAACAACATTTGACTGGACACTAAACTATGATGAAATAGATTATGTTATCGAAGGAAGCCTTAGCATTATTATAAATGGCTCTACTGTAACCGCAGGCCCAGGTGAATTAATCCTTATACCAAAGGGCTCTAAAATTCAGTTCAGCGTTCCCGATTATTCAAGATTTATATATGTGACTTATCCAGCTGATTGGGCAAGTAGCTGATTAAAAGGATAGCTGATTAAAAGGATAGCTGATTGAAATGATAGCTGATGGGCAGGTAATTTTTGTGTGGATAATTGATTGTGCCATTGCTATATAATAAGTAAAACGGCTGGACATGATACTCTGCTAATTAGGGTAGATAGTCATTTCCAGTCGTTTTTATTTTACTAAATATATTATGGAGATATAGTAATAGTCAAGATTGAGTTATATGGATTTTTCTTAAGGTACTTGTATGGCAGTCTGTCCAGGAGAAGTAATAGTAATTAATCCAGCATATGCGCACATGAGCTTGCTATTCAAATTTAGTGCTGGTTTATTTCCAATTAATACAGTAGCACTCCCTGGAACCCATGGTGCTGTAAATACAGGCATACATGGTTGGGGAGTGAGAACTCCCAATGCAGCAGCTGTTGCTGATGCGACCGCTGGATTGGCCATAGAAGTACACATACCAAAGGGAGGGATATTTACCATCGCCTTATTGTCCATTATAGTTGCCAGAGGCTGAGAAGTCATTACTTTATTTTCGGGCAGTATTACTAGATTTGAAGGTGCTGCCCCAAAGCTACAAGTGAGAGCGGCGCCTCCGCAAACGCATATTCCCATGACAATCATTTCCTTTCAACATAGATAATTAAGTCGTCGTTGTTACTATCAGATTTAGGACTTTTGTGATATGGAATCTGAACAAAACCGTTAGTATCAGTAATAGACATATACACTCTTTTACATGGTGATGGAATAAGAGGCTTCAGAGATTTAGGAGTTTTATATGTTTTACTGTTTTCTCCTAAAGGCACCATTTGTCTTTCAGTTGAAGGCAAAAAAACACAGTGGGTACTGTCTATATGTTCTTTCACAGTATACTTAAGCCTATACTTTTTACTCTCATCCTCAATTGATAGTACAAGGCCTGTAAAATCAATATTATAAGGATTAGTAAGTGAAATTATATTGTTTTCAAGTGAGATAATTCTTACCATGTTTTCGTGAAATATGGCATGAATTTCAACTACATTTCCCACAGCTGGGGAACCGTCTGCATTACGAATTACAGTGCTGTATGAAGGTCCACCTGTAAGTCTGTACATGGAAGAGGGAAGAAGTCGTAATGTCATTACCGGATTTGACAATACAAGCTGTTCAAAATTTGTAACAACTACGCTACAGTAGTAGGGTGAAGCAACCAAAATGCTACTATCGCTCAGCAGTTCATCAGTTATTACATATAAACCATCTGCCTTTTTAATAGGCAAAATTCTTCGATTATTATGAAAGAAGTTTACAGGGCAATCAGATATAGATTTTCCTGTAAAATCATCAATTAGCCTTAAAACAGCACTTACCTTATGAATGGTTTTCACCGTTTTCCCTCCTTATCAAAAAGGTTAACGTCAACACTGACAACTCTTCTGCTTTCTGTAGTTCTTTCAGAATCTATCAGTACGGGTGCAGCTTTATAATATAGCGCGAGCTTTGAGGAATTGCCAGAACCTGAGTTGCTCCAAAGTCTACTTTTCTCTTCTAACTGCAAGGTGTTGGGGGTGAGATAAATCTCAGTATCTGTTGACTCAGCATTTGGTTGTATATTTGTAATGCTGAAGACAGGATTATCATACAGAACCTGAAGTACGCGCCCCAAAATTCTCTGCTCATCAATAGATTTTGACGAGATATGAGACTGTGAGTTTACTGTAATCATATAATAAAGAGTAAGCGGCAATGGGGGATAACGTCTTTTGGTTTCTGATATATTTATCATATTAAGCTGCTGATAATCAGCATCCTCTTGAATGTCGTATAAATGAATACCCAAAGTGAAATCACCCTTTTCAAAAGGAGGACAGAGCAGGATATTCTCTGGATTTGTAATAGGTTCTGGACATAAATTCTTGCGCAGCAACTTTACGATTTCATTTCCTAAATCCGATATTATTGAATAATTTGCCATAAAACACCTCACATTTCTGACTTTACATTTCTCTACTTACTCATTTAAGCAGGCTCTGTGCAAGCTTTTCGATAGCATTTGGAATAATGGTAGGGGCTTGCTTGCTTCCACATAGCTTATAAGATACTCCAAGTTTTTTGGCGATAAAAGTAGCTGGTACATATACTAGCTTATTGCTTAATTTTGCAACTGACGGCATAGATTCGGATTTGCCATCAACTTTGACATTTTTACTTCCAGCAGTAAAGACTATAGAGTTATTTCCTTTTGAAAGAGAGGCTTCCCCTGATGCTGACTTCCAGACATATCGCCGACCTGTAACTAAAGATAAGTCTTTAAGTGCGAAATACAACACCCCATTACTATGCATGTAATTACTTATTCTATATTTGCCTCCCAAGCCATCAAGAGACTGCAAAGTATTATCTTGTAATTCATTGATATAACCTAAAATATCAGAATACTGGGGATTATTCTTTAGTGCATCCAAAAGTGAAAGCTTTAAAAGCTGTCCTGAGACTGAATCGGTGTTTAGTCCTGAAGCACTCATAAGACTGTTTAATTCATTTAACACTAATGATTTTAATGCATCCTTTGAGTCACCAGATTCCTGCTTTGAGGCAATGCCAAGGAGTGATTCAAGCATGGACTTTATATCTTTTAAAGTATTTGCATCCCCTGTTGAGCCTGAGTTAACCGCTGTTTGATATTTACTAGAAACCTTTGAAAGTGAGTTTTCAAGTATTGATAGTGCGGTTCCAGCAGATGAAGGAGATGAACTTAGTAAGGCTGAAATATCTGACAAAGTATTTTTGGCATCATTGTAATCTCCCTTGTTAATACTAGTTTCAAAGCTGGCTAAAAGATCATTCATTGCAGTATTCATTGCACTGGATAATTCATCGGATGTTTCACTACTTACATCAAGAGCAGCGTTCACTGTTGATAGCTTGTCAAGTAAATCCATTGCAAGGTCAGTATTTCCTTGTGAAAGGGCATTTGAAAGCTCCTTTTCTAAGGCGCTTTTTTCTGCATTAAGATTACTTTTCTCAGCTGCAGAAGCATTATATATGTCGGCCTTTTGCTTTGAAAGAGTGTCTATATCAGCTTTCACAGCGTTGGCTAACTCTAAATCACGGTTATCAAGAGCGGATAAATAATCATTGCTAAGTTCTTTAATTTTTGAATCTATCTCTTGAAGCTTTTCTAAAAGCTTATTATCACTTGCTCCACTTTTCAATAGTGCTAGTTCGGCATTGAGAGAATTCATAAGTCGCTTTAATATATCCAAGTCATCATTATAAAAATCATCCTTTGGAAGAACTGACATTGTTGATAGGCAATCGTTAAGAACGCCAGATATATCCATTGTAAGTTTGGCAGCATCATTTTCTCTTTGCTTTATGTAGTCTATTATATCGAGAATTTCTGTTGAAAGATTATTATTCTCTGAAATTTGCTCCGCCTTGATAGCACTTATTATAGCCTTTGTTTCTTTAGCCTTTACAGCATTAGTATATTCCTTTGTTGCTCCGTTCTTTGTGAGTGCAAATAGTTCTTTTGCTGTAGAAGCTAAAACAGGTCTTAGTACTGATAGTTCAAGAGGAATATCAAGCTTGATGCCTGCAACTATATTTTTGACAGCCATGTATTTTGATAAAGCGACATCGGCAGCACTGTAGTTATTGGAGGTGACTACTGAATTTATCAAGGAGTTCTTGAAGTTGTCACTTTCCTTATTTAGTGCTGTGCTCGCTTCAACACTTACCATACTGCTTTGTAGCTGAGAAAGTGTTTTATTAACACTGTCAAGGCAGCTATAATATGCAGATACCAAATCTGCCGCAGTAACTTTATTATCTTTATCATCTCTTAGGCGATCCTCAATTACAGGAATCTCATTATTCAAACGCTCAATAGCCTCTTCATAACATAAAATTAGTTTTAAGTTATTTAAGGAGCCCTTCATAGAAACCACCTCATCAATCCATTCTTGATGGGTATCTTTATCTCTAAGATAGTTGATATACTTTTCTAATGCATCCATTTTTGAAGTGGCATCGTTCAATGCTGGTGATGAAAACGGTACTCCAACAATTCTGTGAAGTGAATCTCTTTTCTGTTTCGTTTCATTTTTAGCTTTGCTTATATCAACATTCCCGTTTGAGTCTACACCGCCATTTTGTTTTGCCTCGCTTATAGCGGTTTCATTAACCATACTAAGACGAGTATTGAGTTCTGCAAGTTCAGGAAGGGTGGAAAGCTTACTTGGGTCATATATTTTATGAATATCAACCTGAGTACCTTTTTCAAGCTCGTAGGTTTTGCCATCTTCCTTAGTCCAGTAAGCAAGGGTGAGGGCATCAATTACAGAATTATTTACTGGCTTTCCTTGGGTAGATATCTCAACAAATTCAGAGGCACTTGAAATATTATACCATGTACCATCTGAAAATTCTGATTTATAATAGAGCTCCTCTTGTTGACTGTCTTGTGCACTTTGAAGTGCAATGGAAAGAAGCTCTGTATTAAGACCGGCTAGGTGAATAATATGAGTACCAATAATTAAAGAACTATTTGGAATGTTAGCAGCACTTGGCCTTACCGAGCTTGCAGCAGATGCCACCCCGGTAGGTATAGAGCATAAAAGTATTGCTAATGCTATAAAAATTGAAATTGCTTTTCTGTAAAATTTGTTCATGGTTAGTACCTCACTTAATTTTTATAACTTGTACATCGCCATCTGTAACCAAGAGAGCATCAAAGAGGGGAGTACCTTTTGTGTCGTAGACAGTTACAACAAGCTTTGATGTATCAGCAAACAACAGCGACAAGTGACTAAGCGGTGTAGTAACCGGGAGCTTTTCACTGTTAATTTGGTTTCCTGTCTCAGTGCTTAGACTATAAAAAGCAGCATCTACAGTTGAATTAAACTCAAGCAGCAGCTTTGAAGTAAACTTGTCAGCACCAGTTGTTACTTTCCAAGAGCCCAACACAGAACCACTAGATGGAAGCTGATTCACAAGAGATGCATTATCTTCTATGGCCTCCTTAAGTTCTAATGTACCTGTAATTTCAGCAGCATCAATTTCTGAGATATACGCTAGCTTATTATCATTGTATAGCTTTACAATGAGCTTAGTGGTACCTTCATATACCAATGGAATATGGAGGATTGTATTATTAATTGGTGTTCTTTGACCTATAAGTTTCCCATCCTCAGTACAGAGCTCATAATGTGTTACCTCTAATCCACTCTCTTCAGGTACTTTTACTCCAAATACAAATTTATAGTTGTCTATTAAGGTATTAAGATACCAATATGGCTTATCTGCATCATTAATTTCATCCAACCAAGAAAGCCCAGAATCAAGCTTACTGCCTGCATCTAATGAAACGCCAGTCTTAAGCTTATCGATTGCTCCTGCACATGTGTAGTCAAAGCTTGCTAATGTTTTATTATAGGCAATAAGTGCTGAATATGAGGCCTGCTCTGCAGAAATCACGTCGTTTTTTGCACTTTCAACTTCCAAAAATTGGGCTTGACCTGTTAAATTAAGCTTTTTAACACGTTCATACTGCGATTTAGCACTATCTATTGCCTTTTTTGACTCTTCATAGGAGGTCCAAAGCTCTAGAAGTGTATTAAAACCGTCCTCGATAGATGAACGAAGAGTCTTCTTTATTTCTTGTGTTTCTTTTCTAGCAGCATCTCTGTCCATGAGGGAGATGAAAAGAGCATATTTTTGGTCCTCAAAGTATCTAATTCCATCGAACTCACTTCTAAACCACTCTTTTGGAATTTTTATTGTTATAAACAGTATTTTGATAACATAATTACCTTGATAAGGGCGTTCTATATTACTTAATGCAGCCTGATACTTATCAATAAAAGTTGTATAGTCTATAGGGCCATTCTTTGCTATCTCGGATTCTATTACGCTCACCATAGAACCCCAGCGTGAGTTGTATATATTTCTGAGTTTTTCTACTTCTGTTTCCGCAATTTTCTGCTTGAGTTCGGTTGAATATACTGAGTAATCCTTTGATAATGCAAAATTTACTATACTGTCAAGCTGGCCTCTTTGGAGTTTTAGCGTCGAAAAGTCCTCAGAGAAAACATAGCCCTGTGTAACATTTATCCCAATTAATTCGGACAGCTTTTTCTTAGCATTTTCATATCGTAGAAGGTTGCTTTGGTATTCCTTTTCCAGTTTCTCAATATTGCTCTTTACTTCGTCAACGTCATCTTTTTTTGCGTTTCCTATAGCATAATCTATATAAAGCTTTTTATATGTACTTTTTGACGAGCTAATACTACTTTCAAGAGTATTACAGGCATTCATTAATTCTAGTACATTAAAGTAGGTGTTCTGAGTATTAGAAATAACTTTGAGCTTCTCATTCTCTACTTTTCTTGTTAAATCCTCAATTTCAGATTGTATAGTAGGAACCTTCATAATAAGCTCTATTTCCTTTGGAAGTGCATGACCTGTCGGGAATTTTATATTAAAGAGTAGAGAAAACTTTATTGTACTCTCCTTTTTTCGTGTATCTTTTATAGCTTGAATCGCTTGTTGTAAGGAGATTTTCTTCAATACTATATCGTTTTTAACTTTAGTAATGCTGTAACTAGTTTTTAGGGCAGAAGTAACTGCCTGAGTCATAGTCAGCGTATTAGGATACGCTGCGTAAACGGGGAGAGCATTTGCTACCAAAGAAAAACTGAGTAGGAGTGATACAATTTTCCACTTATGTTTTTTCATTTTGTATTAGCTCCTTTCTATTTATTATCCCATGAGTAATATAAGAAATTCTTATCTGGATTACTAAAGAAGATTGTTAGGGGGAAACCCTTGTACATATAGCAAGCCACATATAATTCCTCATCACTAAATGACCAATCTATATCATAAAGTGAATCGATATAAAAATCATAGTTTACTTCAACAAAAGCATATAAACTGCTTGACTCATCAATGAGAGAGCTGTCTTTAAGGGATTTTAATGCAATCATATCTTTAGGTAAAATAACTGTAGTACCTTCATATATAGGCATCCCTAGCTCATTGTCAAATTCACTTTTGGACGTAATTCCGGAAAGTGAATAGGGAAGAGTACCGTCATATACTATTACAGAAGAAATAATAGGCTCTGCCTCTGGATCCGATTCATCAATAATAAAGGTTGCATTTGTGTCCTTATATGACAAAGCAGTAGTATTATCAATAAAAGAACTTGATGGTTGACCTGAATAATGTTCGGTCAGTTTTTTGGATTGTAAATCTAAAAAGTATACGTAATCTATTTTTCCGCACAAGAAGTTACCAGTGAACACTGCTCTTCCGGTAGGGGCGAACTGTGTGCCAACTCCGTTCTTCATACCATCTTGGAAGTTCCCCTGATATTCAATTCTTTGGGTATATGCGTTAAATAGAGTACCTTCTCCGTAATAAATACCTTCTTTAAAGGTTCCGTTATAAAGTACGTTCCCCGTGTCTAAGGAGTATTGAATTCCTTGCCCTGAATATTTTCCAGACAGAAAACCTCCTTCGTACATTAATTTACCAGTATCATCCCATAGAGTGCCATTACCACTATAAATACCCTCAACGAAGTCTCCTGTGTACTGTGCTTTACCAGAAGCATTGTATAATGTGCCAAAGCCTTCATATAAGCCATCTTTAAAAGTACCAGAGTATAATAGTTTTCCAGAGGCGCTGTTCAAAACTCCTTCTCCAGAGTAAACTCCTCCTATAAATGCTCCTTCATAAAGCTTGGAGCCATCAGAATTATATAATATACCTTGACCTTCATATAAATTTGCGGCGAATTCTCCAGAATACTTTACCTTACCAGATGGGAAAAACAATGTGCCCGTACCGGCGTACATATTATTATTAAATTCACCATCATAAACTAGATAACCTGTATTCTCGTAAAGCTTGCCGTTTCCTGCGCATACACCTTTTGAAATGTCGCCTATGTATATAACTTTTTTATCCTTATTAAGTATTTTACCTTTTCCAGAATACTCTTCAAGCTCCTCACTGTTATACATGAATTCCTCATACTTTGAGCCTTCAGCAACATCCACAGTATCAACCTTAGGAGCAAAAAATTCAAAATAAATTACCGGCGAGAGACATATAAGTAATAAGAGCAATACGAGTAATTTTTTATATATACCCAATCTTCCAATGTAGTAATAATCTGTAGCATCTTTGGGACGCATCGAAAAAAGGTTTCGGAAGCTTGCAGAAAATTTGGCAAAGAGCTTTGAAAGCAAAACCTTTAGATTTGCTATTTTTTTAAACTTATACATATAGTTATAAAATGGAAGCAATACAGTACGTTTTGAGCGATTTAATATATATTTGAATAAGTCATTTTGCATTTCTAACGGCACCCTTCCTCGTTATATTTTTACAATTTCCATTTCTACTTCAGATTTATCAGCAAGCTTACATAAATCATCACATTTAAACATAAACCATCTAGAAACATTATCATATGGATTTATTTTTAAAATCTTTGCAAACTGATTTCTGGCATTATGGAAATCTGATTTCATATAGGCTTCCATAGCAGTATTAAAGGTTTGTAAAGTATGTTTTTTACCAAGCAATGTTTGGTGCTTATCTCCGTCAAAAAATTCATATAAATTAACTTTATTATTGCTATCTGTAGCTAGGTGACCGATGAATCTGTAATTATAAGTATATGGCTGAACTAATCCATCAAATGCTGACTGAGTTACCAATATTGAGGCTTTTAGGCTTTGCTGCAGAGTATCTAAAGCATAAATAATGTCATTGTTTTCTGCAACTATAGCAGGTGAGTACCTGTTATCATCGCCTACAATACCATAAATGCAAGGTGCAGTATGAATAACAAATCCAGCCCTGAATTCCATCGAGTTCATTCTTGAGAACTCTTCAGATGAAAAAGTTTCCGAGTCATATAAGTTCAGTTCAGAGCGTATTGCTATAACTGAACGCAGTGCATAATCTGGACTATTCTGGAAAAGAGCTGTTATCTTGTCTACTGTAAAGGTATGGATAATACCTGCTTGCCCATTTACAGACCCAATTATTATTTTAAACAAATTATTAATATATTTAAAAGTTAATTCTGGAGTCAGATTTGCCACTACTTTATCAAAATTTTTAATAGTAGTGTTCATAAATGTCATATTTTTACTCACTTTATCTCCAAGGTTAATATCAGTAATGGAGTGTTTTTGGAGCAGTGAAATAATATCAGGAGATACAAACTTAAAGTATGCTTCATTTAGCTTTTTAAGCCTGTTAAACTGTAAATCCAGATCTTGCGAAAGTTTATTAAAGGCCCGGCTGATGTCGGAGACTTCATCATTAGTCTTAATAGTTACAACATCACCGTAGTTCCCGTTATAGACTGATAAAACGGTAGCTTTGAGCCTCTTAAGTGAATTTAGAGAAATTTTGAGAGTTATGAAGAATGCCAAAAGTAGTGCCACGGAGACTATTGCTCCAGCCCCAAGGAGATAATAGAATGTTTTAAGCATAGAAGCATCTAAATCTCTTGAATTTATACCAGTTTCTAAAAATCCAACAATATCACCTTCTGAATCAAATAGTGGAATTATAGATACTGTCCAAGTACCTTGAGAATCCTTTAGCTTGCCTGTAACGCTTCTCTTTTCGGCTTTTGCTTTTGTATATAGATTCAAGGAATCATCAGAATAAATATTTTCAATTGGCATAAAGCATGGCATATCATAGGACACCGCCGTATAGACCTTGTCATTTTCAACTCGCATTAATACGCAGTAAAGACGCATATCATCATATTCAGTAATCAGATATTCACTGGTTTCAGTTGCTTTTGAGATGGATTTTAAAAGCTTTGAATGAGCCTCTGAACTAGCAGATGATGGAGACGTAATTTGATTGAGAAGATTGAGGTCAACACTTTGCGTCACGTAATTACCAACATTATCAACTAAACCATTTCTCTCTCGAACAATTGAATTATTAAATATACTTGTCGCTACCTGCGTATAGAGTAACATTGATAATAATATTATTGGAAGAACAAAGGTTAAAAGCTTCATTAATAGAGTTGGTCTTGCTGTATATACAATTCTTAACAATTTATAAAGAATATAGCAGCATAAAAGACCTAACAATAGGAATAACTCAGTTCGGACTGTTTTATTTATAATTAAGCCACTTGAAGGCTTAACATTGTGCAGCTCAGTAACTTTACCGTCCTTGTATAGGACGGGGAAGATAGGAACTTTTGTGGTGGGCTGTACTATAGCAGCCTGAATAGATTCGTTGTATTTAGCCGTAATTGAAGCAGCGTCATTCGTATATGTACTGCCTGGGAACAAAGGAGCATTAGGCTGCTTTGTATCTAGTATATTGCCTGTATAAGCATCAAGTGTGAATAATTCACCTGAATAAACCTCTTTAAAATAAATATTATTATTTGCATCAACGCGTAAGTTTACTGGAAATTGACGACTTTCACTGTCCGATTTTGGAAACAATTGAAACATTCCATCAGCATTAGAAATGTGAGCTTTAGCATCAGCGCGTACAGTCACCATGTAATTTTGGCCACAAATAACACTACAAATCACTACGGAATCGTCGGAGATATATTCCGTTACTAGTTGTGGCTCAGTGAGTCCATTTGCTGAAAGGGAATATAGCTTTGCCTTAAGCATATCCTCTGATAAGGTTGTAAAGAATATTTTACCGTTTGCAGAATATACACTTTTTATATACTCATTAGATAATGGTTCGTCTTCAGATAATTTGAGTTCATATATAGTTTGAGGAACAGGATTGCGAATGGTTGTATCAAATGACACAATACTACTAGAAATAAATCTATTAGTGTTATTATCAAGTATGTCTAAAGTTGCATAGGCAATATCCTGCTTTGAATCAACAGTAATATTATTAAAAAGGTGCATATTGTTAGCATCAATTATATTTTGAGAATAATATGAATCAACTTCATTACCATTAAGTCTCATAAATATATTTTTTGAGTCAGTACTATATAGGGAGTATATTTTACCATCAGCATCTATATCAATATTACCAGATAATTCAGATATATCTGAGGTTAGATTGTAATTATATATGTATGATCCTACTATTGTTAATACCAAAACAGCTATTAACAATAGGTATTTTAATCGTTTCATCTGTATCCTCCTGTCAGTTTTTCTTTTCTTCAAGTATTACTGTGCCGATTTTAGTGAGGCCATCATATTGTTGGGTTTCTTCAGCATTCGTTGCAAGGCTTCTTGCATGCCACTGATTATATGCATAAAACAATGAAACACATACGGCCAAAATCAAAAAAGCAAGCTTTAAACCGAAAACAACCTTACTTTTATATTTCTTATATAACCTTTTATACTTATAAATAAAAAATGAGCCATTCTCAGAAGTGTCAGGAATTAATTTTAAATCTGAATAAATGGCTGCAAAACTGGTATATGATTTGCGTTGTACCTTGACAGTAAATAAGTTTATCTCACTTAAATGAATGCTGTTATTTTCAGTCAAAATTCTTAACACAACTTCAGCTGCCTTATTAACAACATCCTGCTCGGATACTGAAGTAGGCAACAGATTTAAGTCCATAAAGTAATTAAAATATATATTGCCATCGCTTGTTAAATTTATATTATAATCTTCCAACAGGAAAAAAAGCATTTCCTGAGGAAGATTATTTGACATAAGTTCAGCAAGCAGATTACGAGCAACGTTAAGTCGATCTGAAAATCTTTTCCAATAAAGAGAGTTGTAGTAAAACAACGGGCTTTCTGTGTTATATTTAAAAAGAAGAACAAGCTCTGAGTCAGCTGCAATTATCTCACAAATATCATTCAGATTAGACTTTAAATCATGCTCTGGAATTAACTGTAGTACTCTGCTTTGCAATTGTTTATCTCTCAAAATAATTGCAGTATAAAAGACCTTTGCATCACTATTTGCTTTTTTACAAACGTTAACAGAATATTTATTATTAGAAAATACAGTACGAATAATTTCGTAGCTCTTTTCCAAAGTATGAATCATCAGGAATCTCCTTTCTCCTTTACAACAACAAAGGCTGATGCTTTGAGGGAGGAATCTGAAATGCTCTCTGCACGAAGCTCATAAACTCCTTCTTTGCTCGGAGCAGTGTAAACACCATTAGGTTCTATTTTTCCACCACTTTCATCAACAACTGTCCATTTGCAAGGAGATTCTTCCGTGTTATAGAATATAGGCTTAAAATACGCTGTCTCACGAGGAGAAATAACGATGGTATCTGGTTTAATAAAAAGACAGCTACTAGCATTTTCTGTGAAAGCAATATTTGATACACTTAAATCCTTAAATGCATGCCATTTGATCTTTACACTGAGAGAATTTCTGGCTTCAATTAGTTTTACGCCGATTACAAAAGTACCTCTTTCTTCGTAGTTTATAGAAGCTAACTCTATTTGAGGTAAACCTGTATCAAAGTCAGAACCTCTAAATATATCAGGATTGCCGAACAATGTTTGATTACCTCGTGTTAATTTATCCATTGTAGCAGAGGTGTCAGTTCCTAAAACAATGGTTACATTTCCTTTTCCTAGACCGTGCATAATTTCCTCTGAGAAGAATTTCTGCTTTGGACGAGGATTAAAGCCTAGAGGAATCTCTATAACTCCGCTAGAGGACAATAATTCTGGTGTATGATTATTGCTAGTAACATTTTGCTGGTGCTTGGTTATGAACTTATCGGATGCATTCAAATATGTATTATTTAAAGAAGGAAAATATTCTTCTATAGCAGTCCTAAGTCTTGAAATCTGAGGATTGTTGATATATTGCTTAAATGGCATGGCCTGTACAGATTCAATAATGTATGCAGTACTGGAACGGAATATTTCAATTTTAGCTAGAAATATCTTGTTTTCTTCGATACCAGAAGCAGAACTGTCCATAGCAGATGAAAAATATTTACTGTCAATTATATCGAAAATGTCATTTTGGGATACAGAGATATTAAAAACTGTATCTTGCTCCAAAGTACGCTCTTCATTATTAATAGTAAGTCTAAATGATTTTGAGTCTACAGTAATAGCAGATTCAGCCTGTATACTTGTTCTTGGATGAAGAGTATACTTCATAGAATATGAGTCAACTACGGCTGTCTTACTGTCGTCAAAGCAAACTTTAAAGCTGTTTGTACCATCTACGGTGTCAAAGTATGGCGTGTTAATTATGTAGTCAAAAGATAGATTATTACATGGAAGCTTCTTAGTAATGTCAATTTTTACTTCAAAAGGGGACTTTGCACATACTGTATTAGGAACACTCTGAATTATAGTAACATACTTATCAGTGTATAGCACTTGACTGGTGATATACTTATCAAGCAAATTTTCAGGCAACTTGTCTACTTCTTTGTCTGTAAGAAATAGGCGATAGTTTTCCCTTATTCTATTATAATCTGAGTTATTGTTTGTAACATCTCCAGTTGTATGAGCAATTGAGTAAACCGAATCAGAATAGACCTCTTTGTACTCCATACATAGATATAGAGTGTTTCCTGTAGTTGCTTCAAAACCGTCTATTCCTGATAATTTACGGATGACAGATTCGTTTAATACTATCTCACGGCCTGTTGCATCGAGGGCAGCACCTGATTCTACCATGATTGAAGTATCATCGACTCCGTAAGAATTTAGTCCACAAATAACCCCTGTCCCAAAAAGAAATTTGTTTAAGAATCTTCTTTTATCGTTCATATACTTCTGTTCTAGTTCAAAGTCTGCGACAGTAAGAAGCTTACCGTAAAAATAATTATTTCTCTCAAAAGGATAATAATTCAAGTTTTTCAAGCTCATCATGCCTTTCTCTGTTAGATTTTAGTAAACTTATTTAAATATTGATACATTATTTTCGCTATTTTATAAGGAAAGTAGCGTATGTTTCTTAGTATTATAAAGTATGTTTTTATATTAAGAAATTAAAATCTGACAAGAAGTTTACCTATAGGGATGAAAAGCTTAGTTGAATGATGAAAAACTATTATAAATACTATACATAAATCTATTGTCCTGAGTCAAATGGTTTTATGTAGCTGAATATAATGGAGAATTGTAGAAAATGTATAGTTTGTTGTATTTTTTTTTAATATATAGTAGAATAGTTTATGTGAATTATTTTACCAAAATTTTGCCTATTTTCCAACAATATTTTTTAGTACATAAAGTACTTTGATGCACCTTACAAGGAGAGTTACATAATGATTAAAGTTGTAATCGTCGATGATGAAGCCTTATTATTAAACAACTTAAAGTGTATGTTTAAGCAAATGAAAAGTGTTGAGGTCGTTGGAAGCTTTCAGCAGCCACATCTAGCTTTAGAGAATATCATTCGACTCCAACCTAACTTAATTATATCTGATATCTTCATGAACCAATTTGAAGGCTTAGAATTTGCTCAAAAAGCAACAGATTTGGTACCAGATGCAAAAATAGTATTTTTAACTGAACACGATAAGTATGCAGTAAGGGCTTTTGAATTGGGTGCCTTTGATTATATTATGAAGCCTGTTTCAAAGGAGAGACTCAATAAAATGATTTCACGCCTAAATGACGAAATGGAAAATTCTAGTGCTAAAGATAATGGGAGTAAGCATCAACAGGACAGCAAGCATAATAATTTCATTTGTGTGAATAAGGGAGATTCCATTGTTGTTATAAATAAGCTGGAGATAATGTATTGCTATGCTTCTAATAAGAAGACTTATGTTTACATTGACGAAGGCTGCTATGAGTGCAAGTATACTCTAGAACAGTTGGAACAAATTTTAGATAATTTTGGATTTTTTAGATGCCATAGGGGATATATAGTAAATCTGCGGTATATAAGGGAGATTGCCCCTATGTTTAATCAAACATACATAATTAGATTAAAAAATATGAGAGTAGACATTCCTGTTAGCCGAAATTATGCGCTAAAGATGAAGGATTTACTAAAGTTTTAATTAGGAGGTCAGTTCACAATGGAAACCCAAAAGAAAGTCAAAATTAGTATTGTTAACTCAGTTGAGAAGGCCCAGAAGGTAGTTGATTTTTTCTATTCAAAAGCATCGTTTGATGATAGGAATTTCACTCCCGGTGAATTAGAGCACATGAAAACGTGTACCTTTGACAGCTTGAATGATAAGTTGTTTTTTTATTGGTATGCAGAGAACGAAGAAGGAGAGGTGGTAGGCGCTCTTGGGGTGAAAGCTAATCCTCAAATGTCGGGTGGATTTACTGGGGATTATTGTGTTGTACATAGAGATTATAGACATAATGGGTTAGCCAAGGAAATGCATCGTGTAATGTTTTCACATTTAAAATCTATAGGTGCAAGGTATATGCTTATTGAAACAGGGGATACGCCGCACTACAAAGCAATTAGAGCTTTGTTGACACATCTTGGTTTTGAGCAAGTTGGACATTGCCCTGACTACTACTTTCCTGGAGAAGGGTTACTTTGGTACTTAAAAAAATTTTAGTCGACGGTGGTGATGATAGCTATGAAACAAAAGCCTTTAAATAAGAATATAATATTAGTAATATCACTTATTTGTGCAATAATATTTGGAGCTCTAGCAATTACTAATTTTAATGCGTTTACGAAAAATCCGTTTGAGAGAAATACTGCATTTGACAGTCCTGTATTTTCGGCCTCCGATTTAAATTCAAACAGCTATGTGATAGATAGTAGCATGATGAGAATTATTAAAATCAAGGACAATTCCGCAATTTATACAATTGAGGGAGGGTTAAAGGAACAGGGCTTTTATTGTGCTCAGGAAATAACAACTGACAGCAGGGGAAACCTTTATGTTTTAGACTATGTTTTAGATGACAAGGGACAATATGTTGAAAAGGAGAGAATTTTAAAATACTCTGATAATGGCTCCTATATGGGAGAAGTATTCTCTTACATATATAAAGAAGATGAAAGACCGTTAAGAACTGGAAATATTTGTTCTATCACAATATACGACAGTAGTCTATATTTTTACATGAAGCAGATAGACACTATCCAAATGCATAGTGTTAATATAAATAGCAGGGAAGAAACGCTTATACGAAGCATTGATTTTAAAGATGCTGGAAACCTAGTAATTGATTTTGCCACATCAAAGGATGCACAAAAATCATACTTCACTACCAAAAGAGGTGAGATTTATAGCAGTGATTCCAATGGTCAAGTGACAAATATTTATTTAGAAGATGACTCTGATTCAAAGACACCCAATTCTATTCCTTGGGAGATAGAAATAGATGATAGGGGAACCGTTTATTATACAGATCTTTTGGGCCGCGAAATAAAAACTATAGAGAACGATAAAGTTAGCTCATCAATACTATCTTCAGAATTTATAAAGAGTAAGGGCTTTGATAATCAGAACGGAATATACTATCGACTTTCGGTGAAAGGTAATGAGGTATATACTGTTTGCAATGAGAACGTAATAGGATATAGTGACCAAAATATTGTATTTTTCGCAAGTGAAAGCGCACTTCCCTTAAGCGTTTATTTATTTAATATGCTCAACTGGGTATATCTATTGATATTCGTGGCTTCTATATTCTATATTTGTAGATTTGTGTATATAAGTATATTTAAGAAAAAAATATCTACAGTATTGATGCAGAGTGCATTTGTAACGGTGGTAATTGCAATTGTAACTATCATTGTTTCTTCTATGATGTTATCAAGCTTTGAGAGTAGATATGAGACTGAGGTTTTCAATAGAATTGAACATACAATGTACCTCACATCAAGAAATATTGATGGAGATACTTTGGAGAAAATAAACAAGCCAATTCATTTTATGGATGAAAATTACAAAAAGGTAAGAGAGCAACTGCACAGTTCATTTAATGATAATAAAGATGTTTGGAATGAGGGTTTTTACGGCGCATTATATACAGTAGTTGATGATAAGCCTTATGCAATAATGTATTACGACGATAGTAAATGTCCTTTCTATCCTCTTTATGAGGACGGTTCGGAAGTTGATTATCTAAATTCTTTTAATGAAAACAAAACAATTACGACAAAAAGTAGTGACGTTGAGGGCGACTGGATGTATGGAATTACGCCGGTATTTAATTCTAAAGGCGAGACAGTAGGCGTTCTTGAAGTGGGCACAGATTTGTTTGGATTCCAAGCAGAAAACAATAAGCTAAGAAACAATGTTTTATTGGAAACAGCTACATTATTAGTTGTACTTGTATTTGTAATGATAGAAATCACAATATTGTCAAATATAATACAAAGACGTAGAGAACTGCCTAAAGTGTTAGTTAAGGATGGAAAGATTACGAAAAATGACACCTTGCTAATAAGGCCACTATGCTTCTTGATATATGCAGCATGTTTTGTATCGATGTCATTTACACCTATTCTGATGAAACAACTGTATGAACCTATGTTTGGTCTGTCAGAAAGTATAATCCTCGCTCTTCCTATTTCAGCAGAGGCGCTGTTCTTAGCGGTCTTTTCTGTAATCGGAGGATATGTGCTTGACAAAGTTGGATGGAAATACACCTTTGTTACAGGTATGTGTATCCTTTTTGCAGGCCAGCTAGCATCAGGGCTAGCAGATTCAGCAATGTTTTTTATACTAGCAAGAGCTTTGGCCGGATGTGGAATGGGACTCACATTTATATCAATGCAGAATTATGTAGTGCTTCCTGAAAGTGAAGAGGATAGAAACGAAGGGATAGCAGCATTGAATTCGGGCGGATATGCAGGATTGAATTCAGGATTAATAGTAGGCGGTATGCTAGCTGGAACAATTGGATTTTCCAAGGTGTATTTTGTTTCAGCAATAATAGTACTGATTTGTGTTTTAATAGCAATAAAGGCTACAAAAAATGCAATTGCTCATGGCTCTGAAAACCGTGAAAAGGGTAGCTCTGTTAAATTAATTTTTAAGTTCTTTAAGAGCTATAAAATATGTATGTTCTTTTTAATGGTTTTACTGCCAGTAATAATATGTACTATGTTTATAGATTATTACTTCCCTCTATTTGCAGAAAGCCAGAATATGTCTACCTCTAGTATCGGCCGCGCTTTCTTGCTTAATGGACTTAGCATTATTTATTTAGGTCCACTACTTAGCAAATATATACCAAAGTATATAGGCAGTAAGTTGTCAATGTTACTTGCTGGTGCTATTGTATGTACTGGAATAATTCAGTTTGCAATAATAGGAACAATAACGTCAGCATTGGTTGCAATTTTCCTCATAGGTGTGGGCGAAAGTTTTGGTATAACAACGAGAATTAATTATTATTCTTCAACAAATGAGGTTGCTAAACTGGGTCAGGGTAAGGCTTTAGGTTATTATGGACTCATAGAAAATCTAGGGCAGGTATTGGGACCTATCATATATGGTATAGCTGTAAGCGTAGGAGTAGCAAAGGGTATAAGCTTTATGGGTATGCTTGCCATAGCGCTCATTGGACTATTTCTAGTTACAACTCTAAGAAGAAAGAAGTAACAGCTGTTCCCATTAATCAAATTATTCAACAATTCATCTTAAATTTGATGTGCTTTATCCTAAAAAGGTGGGCACATTTTTTTTATACTTATATAATTTAAGAAAAACAATTAGAGAGGGGGCACTGGTTTCAAGATAGTGCTTGAAACTGGGATGATATGGCTGAATACCTATCACCGGGAGTATATGTTGAAGAATTTGATCAAGGCGGTAGACCAATAGAGGGCGTTAGTACCAGCACTGCTGGATTTGTTGGAATGACTGAGAGAGGTCAGATTTTTGGAGCACCAGAATTAGTTACAAGCTTTGCAGACTTTAAGAGAAAGTTTGGAGGCTATTTGTCAAAGGCAGAATATGGGGAATACTCATTCTTGCCAATCTGTGTAGAGCAGTTTTTTCTAAATGGAGGCGCAAGATGCTTTGTTATGAGAGTAGCACCTGTAGATGCTAAGCTTGCTACAAATAAAGGAGCAGATAAGAAGCCTACTAATTGTATTGCAGTAAGTGCAAAGAACCCTGGAGCGTGGGGAAATGATATTAGAGTAGTTGTAACAGAAACATCAAAGGCAAAGACACAGATACTAGGCCTCAACGAAGACGCACTATCTGGCAATAGATATATTGTTAAGAATACTGCTGGATTTTTTGAGGGAGATATTATATGCTTCACAGACGGTAACGTAAATGTACTAAACAAAATAAAGAAGGTTCAAGATAATTTCATTCAATTTGAAAATGAGTTTGATGTTGAAGTTATCGATCAAAAACTATTGCCAACAAAGGTTATTACAACATGCGAAGTTAACATTACAGTCACATATAATAATATCGTTGAAGAATACACAAACGTATCCTTTAATCCTCTAGCAGCAAGTTATATTTCAAAGAAGCTTTCAAAGTCTGAGCTAATTACAGCTGATTATGTTGGTGATAAAACAAGCGAAATAGTGAAACCTTTTGATCAGGTTGCAGCAAGTGTTCCTGGAGTTGATAAGGTTGTAATCACATTGACTGGCGGTTCAAATGGTAATGTTCTTAAAGCGGATGCATCTGTATTTATAGGTGCTGATAATGGCCCAGGTTCAAGAAGTGGTATCCAAGCTTTCCTTGAAAACTCACAAGTAAGCGTTATGGCAGTTCCAGGTGTAACTGATCCTAATGTTCAGTTAACATTGGTTGCTCATTGTGAAAATCTTGCAAGTCGTTTCGCAATCCTAGATATACCTGTTGATAAGAAAAAAGTTGATGATGTAGCTTCTCATAGATCTATAGTGGACAGCAACTATGCTGCATTCTATCATCCGTGGATAGAAGTATTTGATCCATGTGATAAAAAGAGCACTTTTATTCCACCTTCAGCATCAATGGCAGGAATATTTGCTCGCTCAGATAATGAGAGAGGAGTTCAGAAGGCTCCAGCTAATGAGGTAGTACGTGGTGCTACTGGCTTAAGTTGTATGTACAATAAGGGTGAGCAGGATATACTGAATCCTCAGGGCGTAAATCTGATTAGAGTGTTCCCGGGACAGGGAATTAGGGTTTGGGGTGCAAGAACATGTTCATCTGAATCTAATTGGAAATACATAAACGTTAGAAGACTGTTCATTTATATTGAAGAGTCCATTAAGGCTAATACAAATTGGGCAGTATTCGAACCAAACAATGAAATGCTATGGTCTAGAGTTAAGCGTTCAATAGACGTTTTCCTTGAAAACATGTGGAGAGACGGAGCATTGGCGGGTACTACTTCTGATGAAGCGTTCTTTGTAGATATTGGAAGAAATACTATGACACAGGATGATATTGACAATGGAAGACTTGTTTGTGTAATAGGCGTTGCTCCAGTAAAACCTGCTGAATTCGTTATCTTTAGAATTACTCAAAAGGTAAATGAAAATCAAGGATAGTATAGTAACATAAAATTTGAAAGGAGAATTTTAAAATGGCATATCCATATAAAAAGTATAGATTCCGTCTTGAAATGGACGGCATTGACCAAGCGGGCTTTTCAGAAGTTAGCGGATTTGATGCTAATGTAGACATAATAGAATATAGAGAAGGCGATTCACCAGTTACTACTGCAATGAAAATGCCTGGACTCACAAAGTACGGAAACATTACATTGAAGTGGGGCGTTACTGATTCTATTACATTGTACGAATGGATTCAAGGAATTACAGAAGGTACAATTGAGAGAAAGACAGTTACCATTACTGTACTAGATGATCTTGGAGATGCAAAGGCATCATGGCAGTTAATAAATGCTTGGCCTACAAAGTACACTGCTCCTGACTTTAATGCTACTGCATCAGAAGTTGCATTAGAAAGTCTTGAACTTGCTCATGAGGGAATGACACGTACTGCATAAAGATTTTTACAGCTATCCAATTCTTCAGAATTGGATAGCTGTATATTAATTTTAAAAGACAAAATATATTATGTAGCATATATTCTATGGAGAAATGGAAGGTACTTGAATTATGGCATTTGAAACAGAATTTTCTTTTGAATTACCAAAAGGATATGTAGACGAAGCAGGAACTTTGCATAGACATGGGATTATGAGGCTAGCAACTGCGGCCGATGAAATATTACCTATGAGAGACCCAAGGGTTCAGCAAAATCCAGGCTATTTAACGATAATACTTTTATCTAGGGTTATAACTAAGCTAGGTGATTTGAGGGCGATAGATACAAAAACTATCGAAAAGTTATTTACAGCAGACTTAGCATTCTTACAGGATATGTACCAAAGAATAAATCAGGTGGAGGCACCGTCCCAAAGTGTGGTGTGCTCAAAGTGTGGGCATGGTTTTGAGGTGCCAATAAATTTTACGAATTAGGCATTAAAGTACATCCCAAAGAACAGCTATACAAGGAGATGGCTTTTATTGCCTACTATTTTCATTGGTCTAATGAGGAAGTGTTAAATATGTCCCATAGGGATAGGAAACATTGGTGCGAAGAAATTTCTACCATCAATAAGCAGTTGAGTAATGCACCAAAAAATATTTTTGAAGGCTTTTAATAAGTTAAGTAGGGGTGGAATGAATGGGTGGAAGACCAGTCAGCTCGAATAGGTTTTCTGTAACAATAGGACCAATTACAATGAGCTTTTCAAAAATTAAAAATATATCTAAACAGATTCAATATGATGTGCTTAAAGAAGGTGGAGTCAATGACTATGTTCATATTATGCAAAAAGCATATTCTCAACCGCATAAGCTTGTGTTAGAAAGAGGTTTGGGCGATTCAAGCATTATGTCAATGCTTGTGCCTGCGCTTGTTGGTAAAAAGCTTCCTTTCCCAGGAACTATCAACATAAAGAATAGCAAGGGAGATAATGTGGCAACTTACACCTTTGATAGCCCAATTATTGTAAAATGGCAACTGGGAGAACTAAATGCTTTGGATAACAAGGTTTTAATTGAAAGCATGGAAATAGTTCACAATGGAATTTCGGCAAATATAATAGGAAACTTACTTGGGATGATATTCTAAGTTTTTTTAGGACAAAATATATGGGATGGATAGTATTATGCTTTTAACCTTTGATATAAAAACTATAAATAAAAATATAGGCATAATAGACTTTGGTTTGAGTGCTAGACTTCTTTCAAAATATGGATATGACATAAGCCAATTCTGGGATATGGCAGAACTTGCATACTTGCAGCAGCAAGCTGAGAGTGGGAAGTTGGACAATAAGGCTGAAGATAATTATACAGTTAACTATAATAATAACATTTCGTATAACCTAAATATACTGCTGAAAATTCTCTTGTCAGGCTCAAAGGATGGAAGCAGTTTGATTAGAATGATAAACACAAGCTGTGCCCCTATAAGTATAATAAATAGAAACTATAGTAGTAGTTTGGCATTAGAGCACAAAAATGAGCATTATACAGATATAAATAATCAAATTGTAAGTTCCAAAGTGAATAATAATAGCTTGGCATTAGAGCACAAAACAGAGAATTATACAGACCAAAATTATCAAAGCAAAAGTTCAAAAGTGAATAATAGTAGCTTGGTATTTAAGCATATAACGGAGAATTTTTTAAACAGAAGTAATAAAAGCTCAAGTTTTGTAGTGAATAATAGTAGTTTGGCATTAGAGCACAAAACAGATAATTATATATTGAGAAATTACGCCCGCAATTTTAAATCTACAAAAAGTAATGCTACGATGTTGGAGGATAGCCTTGTAAGAGGCAATGCTGCACTAATATTAAAAAATACTGCCAACACAAATAATGCCAACATAAACATTGCCAATAGTTTGCATGTGGATAATGGAGATTTAATACAGCTTGAAAATAAGAAGATTGATGCTAGCTCAAGTAGAAGCATTATAAATATAGTAAAGAGAAACATTTGGAATATAAGTAAAGACGCTTTTATTTCAAATAGCTCTGAGATAATAATGCTAAAAAATGTTTTAGAAAACAATGGCTCAATAATATCCAAAAACGCAGTTTCAACGCAGGAACATATGAATCAAATAGAATACAAGGATGAGGCTAATATAGTGGAGCAGTATCTAAAGAATAGCTCTATTAGTCAGACATTTCTATCTGGTAGTGTTTTAAACAGTATAAATAAGGTTTATTCCATGATGAAGGATAACTATATTAATACTAAATATATTTTACATACAGCTGCAATTAATCAATTGCTAGAAACCTACAATAGAAATGCTAATAAAACTGCTTTTAAAACTGCTTTTAACAATGCTGATATAGCTGCTAATAAAACTGCTTTTTACAATGCTGATATAGCTGCTAATAAAACTGCCTTTAACAATGCTGATATAGCTGATAATAAAACTGTTATTAAATATGCTGATACAGCTGCTAATAAAACTGTTATTAAATATGCTGATATAGCAGCTGATAGAGCTGCTTTAAAATATGCTGATAAAGCTGCTGAAAAAAGTGCTGTTATAGCTGCTAATAGAACTACTCTTAGCAATGCTGATATAGCTGCTGAAAAAAGTGTTGTTATAGCTGCTAATAGAACTACTCTTAGCAATGCTGCTATAGCAGCTGATAGAACTGCTTTTAAAAATGTTGATAAAGCTGACAAGACTGCTATTAAAACGGTTATTAAAGCTGCTGATATTACTGCCTATGCTGAAGAAAGCCTGCTAGGTAGTAATGCCACTAATTCTATTCCAGAATTGGAATACATGGTTAATAACATAGGTGAAGAAAACACTGCTGCAATTGTAGAACAACAGATTAGAAAGAACACATTTGCAAAAAAAGTATCTATGAATACTATTAACCATAAATTAATACTAGAAAATTCTTTAAGAAGTAATTTATACAAGCTAACGAATAAATTATTTAGCCAGTACTTTGAAAATGCGATATTGACTGTAGATAAATTTAAGGAAATTGAAACCCATACAAAAGAACACGACTTTAAGCTTCTACGCCATAATTCATTTGAACGAGTAGATACTAATACAAATGAAATACAAAAACTCATAGAGAGAAGTTCCAATAATACCATAATAAATAGTATTTCAAGTAACATTGTCATTGACAAAAATTATATGAGTCTATTAAAGATGGTAGATAAAAATAGTTTTAAAGAAGAAAGTATACATAATTATAAGTTTGGTAAAGCGATAGATGTTGAAAGTATGAATGTTCTTTCAATAAAGAAAGAAAATGTGAGAACAAATATTTTAAGTAGTATTTTCAATAGAAAAAATAAAGTAGAAAACAAAGTACTTAACGAGCTACATATGCTATACCGTGAAACATCTTTTGAACATATGCAGACTACTCAAAACATCGTAAAGCAGATGATTACAGCTCAAAAAGCTATAAATAAATATGAGAGCGATGTAAATCGGTATGTTGAAATTCACAAGGAAATTAAAAACATCGAAGATGTTGTAAATAACACAAGTAGCAGCATAGAGCTACTAAAGAAAACTAACAATATACCGCTAGCTAATGTCAACAAGAGCATACAAACAGAAGAAAAAGGTATTGTCTCAGCAATCGAAGAACAGCTTATAGCTTTAAATAGAAGAATTGTGCATAGAAAAATTGATAATCAAGCTAGCATACAGCAAGAGAGTATATCAGATACATTGGCAAGGACACAGTTAAAGCTACTAAAGAGTTATAAGAATATTTTGAACAGCAGATTATTGACACAAAGCATTACAGGTAAAAAAGAAATGCTTCAATTACTTACAAATGAGGAACAGAGCTTTAGAACAAATAAGAATATTGAATACTTGGAAGATAATGAAACTGAGATGGTGTTTAAGGATACTACAGTTGAAGACATTAAAGAGGCTCAAAAGCATGACGCTTCTAAATCAGGAATAGAATTTGAGACAGAGCCAACACCAACAAGTTTTAATGTAATAAATGAAAATATGGAAGAGCGCATTAGTACTAGTGTAGACAAACCTGAATTGGAAGCTGTTAACATTACAAAGATAGCAGACCAGGTATATAAAAAGCTTGAAAGTAAGCTAAGAATAGAAAGACAGCGAAAGGGCCTTTTTTCATAGTAGTATTTATAAGGAGTGAGAATCATGGGGTTAGAAAAAGCAAAAATAATTTCCGGCAAAAAGCCAAATGAAAAAACTATGAATGTGTTGTTTAACCCAAGTGAATACGTTATATCAACTTCAAATTCCTACAAGGCCGAAACGGCACCAGGTACGAGTAATCTTATATTGCAGTTTATGAGAGGCGGTTCAAGTAGTCTTAGCATGACATTGTATTTCGATACATATACTCAAACGCCAGGAAAACAAGAAATTATGTCCAACCCTATGGCGACTATTAAAAAGGTGATTTCTGGAGACAAAGAGGATGTTAGAAAGTACACAGACCAGATATCCGATCTTATGAAGATTGATTCGGAAACACATTGTCCTCCTAATGTAACCTTTGCCTGGGGCTCATTAACGTTTAAGGCTGTTATTGAATCAGTTTCTGAATCTTATACAATGTTTTTACCTTCTGGAATACCAGTAAGGGCGAAGTTGGTAGTTAAGTTTAAAGGAACCAAAGAAGTAGTTAAGAATGCTAAGCAAAATGTTTTACATTCTCCTGACAGAACTAAGCAACGTTCAATGCGTGGCACAGACCAGTTGTGGAATATGGCTGGGGAGGAATATGATGATCCAACGTTATGGAGGGTTATAGCAAAAGAAAATGGAATTTTGAACCCACGAAAGGTAAAGCATGGTGCTGTACTTAAAGTGCCATCTATCACATAGGAGCAAAGCTATGGCTAAAGATTTGATGACAAATGAGAAATATACATATGATAGTTTATCTAAAAAATACTATGACTTTAAAGTGCCCACCTATAAGATAAACATTGACGGTAGCGAGCTTACAGAAGAAAAGTCAACTATTATTACTGAGCTGAAAGTAGAGCTTACTTGTGATAATGAGGCAAGTGGGTGTCAATTCATGGTTATGGGGGTATACAATCCATCTAAAAGAGCTTTCGATAAGTCTCTTGTAACAAAGTATTTTCAATTAGGCAAAAAGGTTACCGTAAGCTTAGGATATATAAAGACCGAGATGGTCTTTATGGGATATATTTCAGCGGTTACCACTAGTATTGGTGCTGAGATGGCTATGATTAGTGTTGAATGTACTGATGCAAAAGGATTAATGATGAATAACCAGGTAATCGAGCAGAGAACCGAAACTAAATATAAGGATGTTATTTCGAGTATTTTGAGTAGCAATTCTTATGGAAGCTATAGCGCAGGAACACAAGTAGATGATATAGAAACACCTCAAAAGAAGATTGAGATATATGGTGAAAGTGACTTTGATTTTCTTGTAAGATTGGCAAATAGGGTGAATTATGAATTCTTTGTATGTCAGGGCAAAATATTTTTTAGAAAACCAATGCCTCTAAAAAGTCCAGTCTTAGAATTGGAATGGGGCATGAACCTTCTAGGGTTTGAAAAAAGATGCTCCCTAGAGGGACAGGTTCTTGAGCTAGAGGTGAGAAGTACAGATATTGACAAGGGAGCAGTAATCTCTGGAATTGCAAAATCTGATGAACAATTTAGTAATGGACCTTCTGGAAAAAAAGCGTTAAAAAAAATTAAGAAGGTAATAGTTGATTCTTCTATTATATCTGAACAGGAGGCAACTAAAAGAGCAGAGGAGTTATTGAAAAGACTTAATGAGAGGTACACTCAGGTACAGATTAAGTGCGTGGGAATACCTGAAATAGTACCGGGAAGATTTATAAAGGTAAAGAAGCTTGGGGAAGGCCTTGAAGGTAACTATTACATAATAAGGGTAGTACACAGTGTATCCTCAGAGGAATACTCAACTACAATTGAAGCAAGGATGGCTTGATTATGGGAATATACGATTTATTAGATGGTGCATTAACTAAAAGTGACAGAAGAAATGAAGCAGGTGAACCTGAAATACAGGGAGTTGTCATTGGTGTTGTGGTAGAGAATAACAATGATGATTTTAAAGGTATGGTAAAGGTTGAATTGTTGGTTAGAGAAGGTAAAAAAAATATAACTGATTGGATAAAGGTTGTTTCACCATACGGCGGTACCAATTGGGGTATGTACAATATTCCCGAGGTCGGAGATGAGGTTCTGGTTGCTTTTGAACAGGGGAGCATACATAAGCCATTTGTTATAGGCAGTATATATATGGCTGACAACAAGATGGTTAATAAAGCATACAACAAGGAAAACAACATAAAAAGCATAAGAACCAGGGGCGGGCATGAAATAGTATTTTATGACCAGGATGACAGCCAGTATATAGATGTAAAAACTCCTAAAAAGATTAATTTAAGACTTGACGATAAAAAAAACAAAATTACTCTAACCGATGCGGACAGCAAAAACCTAATTGAAATTGATATAGAAAATTCAAAAATTACAATACAGGGAGAGTCAAAAATCTTACTAAACAGTAATTCATCTAAGATAAGCATAGAAGGGGACTCTAACAATATTACAGCTAAAAGCTCTAATATCAAAATAGAAGGAAGTAATTCAATTAAGCTTAAGGCACAGTCAATTGATATTGATGCTGGAATGTTGAATGTAAAGGCTTCAAATGTAATGAATCTAAAAAGTGACGGCGTTGCAAATGTAAAGGGAGCTGTAGTCAAGATAAATTAGTTAATTTGTAACCACAAGTTTGGGAGGCAGAATTTATGGCAGATACAAATGATTTTCTAGGCAGGGGATGGAAGTTTCCACCTGAAATAGACAAGAGCACAGGTAGATTCAAGCTTGTAAGCTATGAGGAAGATATCAAAGAGGCCATATACATAATTATAATGACTAGGTATCGTGAGAGAATTATGATGCCTGATTTTGGTTCAAATATCCATGAATATGTTTTCTCAAAACCTGATGTCACTATGTTAAATCTTTTAAAGCAGGACATAGAGGAGGCTCTAGTACTTTGGGAGCCGAGAATTATTGATGTGGAAGTTGATGTATCGTATGACAAAGTGGATGGGGCAAGGCTCAATATTGAAATTAATTATACTGCAAGGGCCACCAATAACCCATTCAATCTTGTTTATCCGTTTTATATAAATGAAGGAGTCGGAGAGAAATAGGGGTGAATCTTTTGAATATACCAAAAATAGATGATAGAAGCAGAAAAGATATACTTGATGCTATAGCAAAATTGGCAAGTAGCTATACTCCAGAATGGCGCTTTACTGAAAACAACCCAGATATAGGATCTGTTCTTGCACTTATTTTTGCAGATATGTTTGAAGGTACCGTTAAAAGATTTAATAATGTACTTTATAAACATCATATAGCCTTTCTTAATAATCTAGATATAGGTATAAAGCCTTCCGTTCCGGCGAAAGGCATTGTTTGCTTTGAACAATCAGCGAACTTTATCTCGGGAGTTTATGTTCCGTCAAAAACAAAGCTTTTGGCAAACTCAGGTGATATGACAGAAAGCATGGTTTTTGAAACACAGCAAAGTGTGTTTGTTACCCCTGCGGCTATAAAGAGTATCATATATGAATCTCCAAAGAGGGATACTATTTCAGTTTTATACCATTCAGAAAATAACAACCAAGAAGATAACGATTTAAAAGAACAAAGGCTGAGACTCTTTGATTCTAATTTTGGTACAAACATACAAAGCCACTTTTTTGCCCTTTCTCACAATTCAGTACTGAATGTGGGCAAAGATAGTCATATTAAGGTTACATTTAGCGTAGCAAATGATGACAGTTATAAGCTCAAGGAGCTTCTTACTTTCTTAGCGGATGATACTGCAGTGAAGTGGGTTTATAATTCAATGGGAGAATGGTTGAATTTTGAAAGTGTAAGCATAAAGGACGATGCAATTATTTTAGCAGGAAACCATCAGGATATTACACCAGTCGAGTTTGACGGAAGCTCAGGATGTTGGATTGGTTGCCAGGCAATAAATCTAGGTAGTATTCAAAAACTAGAGGCTTGTGATATTAGAGTAAGAACTCAAAGAGATAGTATTGAGCCAGAATTTATATATGTAGATGATGTAGAACAGCAAAATAGTGAGTTCTCACCTTTTGGTAATGAACTAGAGCTATATAAGGAATGCTATATCGCTTGCGAGAAGGCTTTTTGCAAGAAACAGGCAAACATCAATCTCTCATTTGATTTAAAGTATTCTATAGTCGAAAAGATACCAGATAAAATCGATGAGCACGTTAACTGGAAGCTCATTATGAAAAAGCGCTATGAAGCATATCAAGCTAGTATTGAGGACGTGGTGTGCGATAGTGTTGTATGGGAATATTGGAATGGTCTTGGATGGGCAAGGCTTGATATTTCAGAAGATCAGGATTTTATTTTTAATGCCTCAAAGAAAGGCAAAATAAATTTATCTTTCAAATGCCCTGATAATTTTAGCCACATTGTAATAAATGCCTATGAGACATTATGGATTAGAGTTAGATTGATAAATGCGAAAAATATATACAGAAATTATACAAGGCAACATGTACCGCAGATCTCAAATTTACAATTGAGCTATTCTTATGATGAGATTGGTTTAAAGCCTGAGGCGTTATATACAATTAATAATACAATAGCTGAAAACAAGACCTCTGAATTATGGGAGAATAAGTTTGGTAGGATAGAGTTGTTTAAAGCGGCGGATGAATTAAGTAAAAATGCTATTTACTTCGCTCTTGATAAATATCCTGAGGGGTCTCCCATGAATATATTTTTTAATATTGATGGTACCCAAAGGGACGAAATACCTTCCTTGGAATGGGAGTATTATGATGGCTCTGGAAAATGGAAGGAGCTTAAAATTTCTGACAGAACCAATAATCTTTCTGATCCAGGAATTGTTACATATATTATTCCAAATGATTTTAAGAAAAATGAAATGTATGGAATCAGTGGATATTGGTTTAGGGCACTCGATGTAGATAACAAGTATAATAATGTAAGCACATATCCCGAAATAAGTGGAATATATACAAATGCTGCACAAATTTTAAATGAGGATACCTCAGAAGAAGAAGTATTTTTTATTGAAGAGAGGATACCAAGTTTTGAACTTAACTTAACAAAACAAAATATTCTTGAACTTACAGTTATGGTTAATGAACATGAGGTTGATATACATTCTAGTTCTATAACTAATTTGACCAGTGTAATTGATAGAGATGCCTATGGGAACATTAGTGGACTTTGGATCAAGTGGACAGAGGTTGACAATTTTATAAACTCTGAGGCAGGGGATAGGCATTACGTCGTAGATAGAGTAAATGGAAAAATAATTTTTGGTGATGGAATCCATGGGATGCTTTTACCAAAACGTTCTGATGAAGCCGTTAAGGTGAATTATACTACTGGTGGCGGGAGAAGAGGCAATCTTGCAATCGGGGGGATAAATAGATTGGCAGATGCTATGAGATTTATCGGGAATGTCTACAATCCGGTTTCAACTTTCGGAGGGACGGATTTTGAAAATGTAGATCAAGCTATAAAAAGAGGTGCTGACATTTTCAAGCATTGCAATCGTGCAGTTACTGAACAGGATTATGAGGCACTAGCAATGGAGGCTTCACGTAGCATTGCAAAACTGAAATGCGTCTCTAATGTTGACAGAGAGGGCAATTTTACACCAGGAAGGATTAACGTTGCCATTGTGCTTGAGGAATATCAAAAGGGTAGGGGCCTGTTTTTAAGCCAAAAGGACAAAATACAGAATTTCTTGATTGAGCGATCAAACTGTACAGTTGATAAAGATATGATAAAAGTGATTGAGCCTGTGTATATGAGAATATCCACAAAGCTTTGGCTTAGAGCAAGTATAAATGATGAGATATATGATATACAGAGAACAATACGAGAAAAGATTACTGAGTTTATTGACCCACTACATGGTAATTTTGGCAAAACGGGATGGAATATTGGAGAATTACCCAATAAGGTACAGCTAAATTCCTTCATTAAGTCTCTCAATTTAAGGTGTATTATTGAAAACCTGATAGTTACTGTATCTAATAAAGAAGATTCTGACAATATAGAAACAGATATAGCAGAGCTAAGCTATAACCCATTTTACTTAGGTATTAACGGGATACATGACATAATAATAACCTACCAGTAATTAAGACAGGAGGAGAATATGCTTCCATTACCGATACTAGATAACGAAAAATATGAAGATATATTATTAGAGGCTAAAAGGCAGATACCAGCGCTTACTAAAGAATGGACCGACTTTAACTACCATGACCCAGGTATTACAATGCTTCAAATGTTGGCATGGCTAAAGGAGATGCAACAGTATTATCTTGATAGCATAGGTGATGTTCATAGATTGAAGTACCTAAAACTTCTGAATTATCTACCGAAAAATGCTAAAGCGGCTACTGTTCAGTTTCAGATTGGCAATGTCAGCACCAACTTATATATACCTAAGGGTACAAAGATTGATGCGCAAGGTGTAATATTCCAGACAGATAAGAGAGTTCATTTACTTGCAAATGCTATAAAGAGTGTACAAAGCTGTATAAATGAAAAGTACCAAGATATTTCTCACGTTTTAGATACTAACTCAAGTCTGGCGGAGTTTTTGTTCGGTAAAAAGCCTATTGCAAATAATTGCTTTATACTGGGGTATAATAAGGCACTGCCTGCAAATGAGATTAATAAATTTTACATAGAACTAGCGCACAATGGTATAAAGAGAAATGCTGTAACAGACACAGCCATGATTCCACTTGCTGAGTTAAAGTGGGAATACTGGAATGGCACATCATGGGAAGAGATAAATGTTCTAAAAGACGAAACGATATCTCTTATACAAAGTGGATACATAGAGTTTTGTATTCCAAGCCAAATGGCTGCTAGCAGTGAAGGATTATATAATGAGGAATTGTACTGGATAAAGTGTACTTTAATTAAAAGTAACTATGATGTATCTCCTAGACTGGAGAGCATTAATATAAATTCAGTGCAAGCAGAACAAAAGAACACTCTAAGTGAGGTTCTAGAATTTGATAGCAATGGTGAAAGTACGCAAAGCTTTTTGCTTGATACATATCTTTGCGCAACTGGCACTATTATCGTTCAGGTAAAGGATAATAGAAACCTTTGGAAGGATATTGATAATTTCCAAATCAGTGATGCTGATGATATGGGATTATTATTGGTTATTTTCTCGGATGAAGCAATACCCAAAGGTGTAGGCAATGTAAGGGTAATTGCGATTAGTGATGAATATAAAAATCAGAATATATTGGGGAGTTGTAATGGCTTCTCCGGAGAAAAATTTAATGTAAATGTTACTGACATAGTATATGATGACTTTTTGCTTCAAGTAGGTTTTGAAGATAGAGGCCAGCTACTATGGGAGGATTGGCATAAAACAGAAGATATCTTTCTTGTAGATCATGGTAGCAAAGCATATGTGTTAAATGCAAATACTGGTGAGATAGTATTTGGTGACGGAGAAAATGGACTACTTCCTTATCAGGGCGTAAATAATATAAGAGTTATCGGGTTAAGCGTATCAAAAGGTGCTCAAGGAAATATTAAGGATGGAGAGGCATCATTTATTTTTAACAACGATACTGAAACGCAGACTCGTATAAGTGAGCTTTATGTAAAAAATTACAAATGTGCCGAAGGTGGGACAAATGCCGAAACAATAGAAGCTGCTGTATTGAGGTTTAGAAAGGATTTTACAAAAGTAAGCAGAGCAATTACCGAAGAAGACTTTATACATATAGTAAAAAGCACTCCGGGATTAATCATTGATAAGGTTAATGCTATCCCTGGATATGTTCTTAAGAATGGCTCACTTGTAAAAAGTACAGAAGGAAATTGTATAACGCTAGTGGTTAAACCGTATTCAGATCAGACAGGAGAGCCTACTTTAAATGGTGCCTATATAGAGAACATACGCGCACAGATAAATAGGTACAGGCTTGTTAGTACTGAGGTGAATATTACATCTCCTAAGTATATTGGAATAAATGTTTATTGTAAGTTAGTTACTAAGACGTATTACAAAGATGTCAAAGCTATGCTGGGTCAGTTTATTAGCAATGAGCTGGATGCAGTATATGGGAAAAGAAATCTCGGACAGAGTGTTGAATATGGTGATATTTACGGCAAATTGAAGTCCTTGGATTGTGTAAATAATATTTTGAGTCTTTCTCTTGAATCGACTACCACTGGAGCTATAAAAAATTCAGATGGTGATATTATTATACCTCCAGACGGACTTACTTACCTAAATAATTACGAATTTGATATAAAGGAATGATTAACCTATGAGTGAGGATGCAAAGAAGATAACACTGTCAAGAAGCTATTGGTTGAACGGCTTCAAACAGAATTTATCAATATCGGATAATGGGGAAATAAGCATAGTAGATAACACAAAAAGAGCCTACTTTTTTGGAAGTAGCATAGATTTATTGGAGAAGGGAATGACTTATCACAGGTTATTTATTGACTGCAATTTCTCTAAGGAATCCAATCTGAAGGTGTGTATTCGTTCCTCAGATAATCCATATATTTTAATTGGACAAAGTCCAATTAAAATTGATGAGTATTTACTTGATCCCAATGTAACACTTGATAACAAAGAGGAATTATTTAAGGATAACGAAAGTGTACAATACCACAAAACAAACGATATGCTACTTCATGCTATAAAGGGTAGATATATTTGGATATATATGTGCATATTTGATATTGATGAGCAGCATTCCATGGTCAATAGCTTAACACTTGAGTATCCACAAAATTCATTTGTAGAGTATCTACCTGAGATTTATCATGCTAACAATGACTTTTTGAAAAGATATCTGTCAATATTTCAATCTATATATTTGGATATGGAAAGAAAAATTGACAAGCTTCCTGCATTGCTAGATTCTGATTTAGCAACGGGGGAGGGGTTAGAATATCTTGCATCATGGCTTGGAATATACAACGAAGGTGGAATACTCAACGAAGAGCAATTTAGATACCTTGTTCAGAATGCTATATACTTAAATAAAACAAAGGGCACAGTAAAGAGCATTATTGATATGGTTAAGCTATATACGGGTGAAGAGCCTTTTGTGGTGGAGTATTTCAATCTCAAAAACTCTATACAGACTGATAGGTATAGAAAGCAGTTGTACGATGAAATCTACACTAGTAGTCAATATGAGTTCAGTGTAATCATACAGGATGATACCTGCTTTAAAAACGGATGCAAAATAGATTCACTAGCCAAGCTTATTGACAAAGTAAGGCCTGCCCACACAATTGCAAAAATTATTGTGCTTTCAAAGGATATACGGCTGGGACTTCATAGTTATTTAGGGATAAATTCTGTACTTGAAAAACATACAGGTGCTTCAATAAGTAATACAAGCAAAATGAATGGTACCTTTTATCTTAATGCATAAGGGGATGATAAAGCTTGAAGACACTTACCTCAAAAAGAGAAAAATTAGATAGCTTTAGTAAAGCTGTTTCTGATAAAAATAGTGGTATGGATGAAGGTGGATTGAAGAAAAAGCTCTTAAGTCTTATGTATGTTGCAAATGGAGATGAAACAGAAAAAAAAGAAAGAGACAAGCTCAATACACCTATACACTTTTCATCTCCTGAAAAAATGGAAAGAGATCAAACAAAAAAAGAGAATGTTAATAAGCTGATGGAAATGTATACAACATATGGTAAACAAGAGCTATCAGAGGACGTAGATAAAAAAAAGACAAAGCTAACGGCAACTGCATCGAGGCCCACTGAAAAACATGGACTTAAAGGTAATATGAAGTACATAAATGAAAATAACGAAAAAAAACAAAGAAGAATAAATGATACCAATTTGTTCTTAGCAGGAGGAAAAAAAGAGGCTGCTGCATCAATTGAGTATGACAGCAATATGCAATGGACAGATAATTTGGTAGAGAAGCTCAATGGAAATGGCAGGAGTGAAATGCTTGATAGCATATGCTCATACGCAAATGATGATAAAGAGAAAGTAAAGCTCGATATTCTTATCGACCAGCTTTCAGATATAAATAATGAATTAATAGAAAAGCAGGCTCAGAATATTAATGGACAAGAAGTACAAGTTTTAAAGGATAAGAAAGAGGAATTGGACAAAAAGATAAATGATATTAAAGAACTTATCAGAAAAAAAGAAGCATTAAAAAGAGTAATGCTACAGAAATTTAAATATCATATGAGATTTTCTGCTATGAAAAGAAATAAAGGGAAAGTGGATTGGGACATTTTCTCAAATTCTATAACCGATACAGAAAATGATAGCCTTATAGATATAGAACATATAGATAGTTATGCAGAAGATGAGGGGTTTCAAGACTTATAATTTACGAAAGGAGCACAGTCATAAATGATTTCCTATGAGGATTTTTTTAGTAAAAATGAATATGGAAAGCAGTACAGCGGGTGGAGAGAGCATATCAACGAATATATGTCACTTATTGACATGATATTTGCATTGATTATGGACCATAGAGCTGAATCGGAAAAGAGCCTCCATAATCCTCTGAAAGGAATTATCGTTACTCGTGCAGAAGCAGAGGCTGTATCAAAAGGAGCTATGTCAGTACCAGGGTATAGTAGCCTTGACATTGCTGAGCAAAGAACCTTAGTAAAGGCATTGAAGCATATTGTAGCAAGAGAGCAAAAAAGCCTTTCAAGTAATGTTTTTTTGCCATTGTGCCATATAGGTAAGGTTTTTAATCTTACGAGCCTTGAAAGATTCTGTATTGTAATGTGCTTAATTGTAGAACTAGATAGGAAATATGAGAGGATGTATGGATATCTTCATGATAATGCAGGGGAAAAGCTACCAACTGTTGGACTTGTAATTGCAATATTTAGCCTTTTCGGCAAAGAAGATAATATGGATGAATTTTTTACTCCAACTGGAGTTTTAATGAAATATATAATGGACGTAAAGCAGCAAAATACTAATCAGTCAAGACTATCAAGAGTAATGCAATTAGAGCAGAGAATATATGAGTTTTTAATTGGAAAAGGATTTGATGAATACACCCTTGAAGCTTACATAAAAATTGAAATGCCCAATATGCTTCCTGAGTTTTATACAGATAGTGATGTGGTGCTGCAAAACGAGCTGTGCAAAAGTATGGAGAGGCTTATAGCAGAAGATAATAGAAGAAATACAGCTGTCTATATTAAGGGAAATGCTGGGGCGGGTAAAAAACTTCAGGTTAGGCATATTGCAAAATATTTAGATATGCCATTGATATTGATTGATGCGGTTATGCTCAAAAAGGATATAAAAAAGTTGGATGAAGCCATAGTAAGGATTGTGAGATATTCAATACTATATCAAGGGATACTTTGCATTACAAATTTTGAGGTGCTATTGCCAACGGAGAATACACCAGAAGAGGATTCTTTTAATGCAGTATACCTTTTGAACAAGCTTTCAGAGAATATAAGTGTTTTATTCATGCTTTCAACTAAGGAATGGAAACAATCTACCGACAATGTTGAGTATACCTTTATGAGAGCTGATATTGGTGTTCCTGATGATTTTGCTAGGCTATCAATATGGAAAAGCAATATGCAAAAGGTATTGGAAAAATCGAATCTTACAAAAGATAATTTTGACATTGCAGAGTTGTCCAATAAGTTTAAATTTACTCCGGGAATGATAGAAGCAGCAATAACGGAGGCGGGTTTTGAGGCAAAAATAAAAGATGGTATAATAAGTAAAAAGGGTATTTATAGTGCTGCAATTAGACAGTCAACACATAATCTAGAGAAAAATGCTACAAAGGTAAAACCTGCTTTCTCTTGGGATGACCTTATAATACCAAAAGAGCAGAAACGATATCTAGTGGATGCTTGTAATCAGGTGAAATTTAGACATATAGTATTGAATAAATGGGGCTTTTCTAAAAAGTTGCCTTATGGTAATGGGCTGGCAATATTGTTCTATGGTCCTCCAGGTACAGGTAAGACTATGGGGGCTCAAGTGCTTGCTAATGAATTAGGACTTGAAATGTATAAAGTTGATTTGGCACAAATGGTTAGTAAATACATAGGCGAAACTGAAAAAAACCTAAAAGAGATATTCGATGAGGCATCTCAGACAAGTGCAATTTTATTCTTTGATGAGGCTGATTCGCTATTTGGCAAGAGAGGTGAGGTTAATGATTCTCACGACAAATACGCAAATATGGAAACTTCATACCTGCTTCAGAGAATGGAGGAATATGAAGGTATTACAATATTAGCTACTAATCTAATTCAGAATTTTGACGAAGCCTACAGACGAAGATTTAAGTATATGATCAATTTTCCGATGCCGGATGAAGAGACAAGAAAAGAAATGTGGGAGAATATTTTCCCAGAAAAGGTTCCAAGGGATTTATCCATAGATTTTGATTTTCTTTCAAAGAGGTTCGAAATAACAGGAAGTAATATAAAAAATATTGCGGTTACAGCTACTTATTTAGCAGCTGCTGAGAACACTGAAGTGTCAATGAAGCATATAGTAAGGGCACTTAAAAATGAACATATAAAGATGGGAAAGGTTATCATATCACAGGATTTGGGGGCATATGGAGAATTGTTAAAGTGCTAAAGCATTGGTTTTTACACCATAATGTGCAAGATAAATTGTATTTAAGCTAAGAGCTATTATAATTTAGGGGGGATATTAAATGGGATTTTTTGATACAATTAAGGGTTGGTTTGGTGGTTCGAAAAAGGGTGCTGATGATGAGGCTGTAGGAGAGCAACTGGCAAAAGATTCAACCGTAAGGCAGGTTATTATTAGTGAAACTGAGCAAAGGGATGTTCCTGCGAAAAGCGATGTAGGTGAAGAAATTCCAAATGAGGAAATGGATAAACCAAAAGAAGAATCAGTATCGGAGTCGGAGTCGGAGTCTGAGTCTGAGTCTGATGTAACAGTAAAGGCTTACAATCCTGAGGATGATGCAAAAGAAGATGCAGAAGAAGGAGAGACATCGGATAAAACATCGGACGAGGCTGAAGATGTTGACATTGTGGATGTGACGGGAGGACCACAGTCAGAAGAGACATCGGATGAAACAACGGATGAAACATCGGACGAAACATCGGAAGAGGCTGAAGATGTTGACATTGTGGATGTGACGGGAGGACCACAGTCAGAAGAGACATCGGATGAAACAACGGATGAATCATCGGACGAGGATGATGATGTTGAAGTTGTGGATGTGACGGGAGGACCACAGTCACAAGAGCAAACGGATAAAACATCGGACCAGCTTAAGCCTGCACCTGAGAAGGAAGAAGTTAAAAAACAAACTAAGCAAGAAAAAAGGGCTGGCATGATTGCAGATGCAAAGACAAAAATGAATCCAGATGAGATATCTAAATTAGACTCTGTTATGGATCTACAACGAAAGTCCGGAGAAGAGCCTGAGGATAGATATAAATCTTCAAAACTGGATAATTTTCAAAAAGCAATGGATGTTGGCTCATTAGGAGCATCGGGATTAAGTACATTTGCACCGGAAGGCTCAGCCCTTTCAAATGGAGCAGGAATTGCGGGTGAATCAATGTCATTAGTTAGTAATTCAATCGCAATCGGAAAAACAGTGTCTGATATTAAATCTAATAATAAGTATACTCAAAAATCAAAAAAGTACTCACAGGGTTTTGATTTGGCTTCTAGTTCTCTTGGTGCTGCTTCCAATATTACGAATATAGTTTCAGGTGGTCATGATTTTGCTAAAAATAAGAATGAAGGTGCTATAAATGCTGCGGGGGGTGTAGGAGCTGCTTTAGGAGCTGCTAGTTCTGGAGCGGCTATGATAAGCTCATCCATTCAACATAAAAGTGCCGTAAATGATATAGAAACAATAAAGAAGGCAAGTGAAGGTGGTTCAGATGAGTTTAATAAGTATGCTAATTTAGCTCTTAAGGCAAATGAAGCAAGAAAAACAGGTGCGGGTATCAATGTAGCAAAAAACACTATAGGAACAGTAGGAAATACTATGTCGGCTATTGGTAAATTCTCAAAAGCTGGCGGCGGTGATGGGATAAAAGTGAATTTGTTTGGACTTAACGTTGGACTTGACACGATAGGAAGTGCTATCAGTGGAGTGGGTGCTGGACTTGGTTTTGTTCTCGATAAATTTGTAAAATCTAAAAAAATAAATAAGCTCAAAGAAGAAACAGCCGATAGCTTTATTGGAACTGAAGAAATCAAAAGTAAGATTAATGCTTCTGGTAAACCTGATGTCAATCTAAAGCAAACCAGAAAAGCAATTAAGACTGTATTGGGTTACGATACAACAGATCAGATGGTTACTGCAATCCAGAATAGATATGCATTGACTATCCGCGAAAAGGCTAAAGACAAAGCCAATCCTGAACAGGCGAAGTACAGGATGCTAATTCAGGGACTTGGATTTAATCTTCCAGAGATCAATCCTGATGATGCTTCAAATGATGACCTACCAAGTGTATCGGAAATTGCAAATCGTCTTTCGGCGTGTGATGCATAAGGTCAAAATAGTTATTAGAGTGCATTTGTAGTTTGGATTTTTGTATGTTAAAATTTGAGTAGCTTGTAAGCAAATATAAAAAGAGAAGGGGATATATGATTTAGTCTGTGACTTTTATCATACACAAGATTATATGGAAAATTGGCGTGAATTTGAAAAATTATCAATGGAATATTTTTACAATCAGGTTGAGAAAATTGGAGTACCTGTAAAACTGTTTGATGCAGATGAACAGGTTCCAGTTCAGGTGTTATTTATGCTTTTAGAGAACATGGGAAAAAAGGAACTCACAGTTAAGCTAGAGATCTGTTACCTACCGGTGGAAGAGAATTTAAGGGAAATGGCTGACTTTAACTTTGTTCAATATTATGCTACTATTTTGGAAAACATTGAGCCAAGTAAGGTTGATAATCTTGTTAAGCTAGTTCATGAAATAAACGGAGTAATTCCAATTGGCTTTTTAGGCATTAATAAAGATTTAGGGTCTTTATATTTAAGATATCAGGCTCCATATATGCAAACTATGGAACTTGGTGAGTTTGCACATTTAAATGATGCATGTGTAAGCACAATAATAAACACTATAAATTTATACATTGATATCCTTTATGATGTAGCTAATGGAGATTTAACCTTTCCTAATGCTGTAAAACTAATTAACGAGACTATTGGTTAGTATTCAGAGGAGAATTTTGAACGATGAATATAAAAAAGGAATTAGAAGAGCAGCTAATACATGAGTTAAATAATATGCTTGTAGACGCTGGCTTTAATGCAAAGGTACTAAAGGATGATAATAGAAATACATCAATTCTTGAGTTACATATAACTAATGTTGGTGACAGAGAGGACAACCACATTATTGAAATTATGTTTTTACCCGCTAGTGAAGAATTTGTAGAACAGAATGGTTTTAATATATTGCAGATATTTGCTTCAATGGGAGAAAAAACATCAATAGATTGTTGTAATGAGCTTGCAAGAAGTGTCTTAAAGATAAATAGGATTTTACCTAATTGTAGCTATGGAGTGGATGAAAAAACAAAAACTCTCTATTACAAAAGTAATTGTATAATTACTGATAATATGTCTATGAGTTCTGCCAAAGCGTTAATAGAGGTTCAGCTTGGTCTGTACTTGAGTTTCTTGGCAAAATATAATGATGTTCTGATGGACATGATTGATGGAAATAGAACTGCCAAAGATGCCATTAAAAAGGGATTGATATAATACTATCCATCTGTGAAACGTTTGTCGACAACCAAGGCTAAATCCATAATTGGAATATAATTGATTTTTATACGTCCTTCATATACAATTATTTACATTAATAGCAGTATTTCTATAAAAGCTGTAAATAATTGATATTAAGGGAGTGGACATTTTGCAGGCAAATACCGAAACAAAGTTGCTAGGTGCCGACGGACTGAGAGCGATAGCCTGTCTATTGGTTATATTTCATCACTTTTCACAGAAGATGAACATGTATGAACAAAGTCAAACGCTCAGAGATTTAAATTTATTCTTTTTGCAAGGTAATACTGGGGTTAGCATATTCTTTATACTAAGCGGTTTTCTTTTATCCTATCCTTTTTGGAAAAGGTATTTAAGCAATCAGCAGTTTCCTGATATGAGACAATATACGCTTAGGCGTGCAGCTAGAATTGTTCCAGGCTATTATGTTGCTATGTTAATATGCCTCATAGCAGTAATAGTGATAAAACTTCCTATGGAATACCTGTGGCAAAGATTTGCAGCAGGAATGACCTTTACTTCAGGCTTTAGCTATAAAACATTTTTTCCATCTGAAATAAACTCACCCTTTTGGTCCATAAGTTTTGAGGTTTTCTCATACTGTCTAATGCCAGTATTTATGTTATTTCTTTTTATGCTAACAAATAAGAATAGAAGCTTCTTGAAGGCAATAATATATTGGGTAGGTGTACTGGTGCTTATACTGCTGCTGAACAGACTTGTTCATACATACCTAACACCAGATCAAATAAGAAGGGGTTGGGAGTTTGGTTCTGTAGGAGGAGCAAAATACTGGATGCCAAACTATAATCCTCTTGGTTTCTTTGCACATTTTATTTTTGGAATATTTGCTGCGGGATTTACAGCATATTTAACAAAAATTCCTGATAAGATAAAAAAGATAAACAAATTTTTCATAATAGATATCGTAGCTTTATTAATGCTTATTACTGCAGGTTGTTTAATTTACATAATGAGAAACTCAAGAGATTTCAGTCTCAGTTTTCAAAACCAGCCATATTACTTTCCAACATTTCAGTTTTTTGTAGCTTTTGCACTAGCGCTGCTACCATTTACAAGGATAGTAAACAAGGTGCTGGACAATGCTTTTTTTAAGCTTACAGCAAAGCTGTCTTTCGGACTGTACCTGTGGCATTATACAATTATGTTCTTTGTTACTCAATATATAGCAAAGGACTATGTATATGGAGGAATTAGCGATATCACTAAATTGTTGGTTATAAATGCGAGTGTACTGATATTAGCATACGTTATTGCAGCAATCTCATATAAGTTTTTAGAAAAGCCTGTTTTAGATTGGTCACATGGTATAAAATTCGATAATAAAAACCAAAATAAAGAGCTAAATCAGGTTTTAGAAAAATAGTTTGGGGAACATAATTAGGTTAACTTTTTTGACGGGACAGCTAATTTTCAAATATATTTAGTAATTATTATAGTGTGAAGATAAGTAAAATTTTGTTATAATATAAGTAATAATGATTCTTTAAAGGAGAGTATATATGCTAATATCTATTGCCATAGGAATTGTCGTACTTATAATAGCTATTATTTGTTTAGCTGCCCTCTATTTTACATTCAAAGTTATTTCTCCTGTAACGAGCAGCTACGAAGCCTCCCTAGATTATGAACTAAGTAACAATAGAATATCAAAGCAATTACTCGACAAGTATAATAAGCAGGAAGTAGAGATAGTATCAAAGTTTGGGTATAAACTGTATGGGTGGTTTTTTGAAGGTGAAAATTCATTAAAAACTGTGGTAATCTGTCATGGAATAACCTGTAATATTATAGGCTCTCTTAAGTATATGGAGCTATTTCGAAGAAGAGGCTACAATGTTCTGGTATACGATCATAGAAACCATGGAAGAAGTGGTGGGAAGTACACCACTTTTGGTCATTATGAGAAGCAAGATTTAAAGTCGTGGGTTGACTGGATATATGAGAGATATGGTAATACTGCAAAGGTTGGAACTTTAGGGGAATCGTTAGGGGCTATAGTGGCCCTGCAAAATACTGCTATAGATGATAGGTTAGCTTTCTGCGTAGCTGATTGCGCTGCCTCTGATTTGATATCCCTCCTAAAGTATAGGCTAAAGGTTGAATACCATTTACCAGCATTTCCACTTTTACAAGTTTCAAGCTTTTTGTCATGGCTTATAACGGGTATGTCATACTATAAAGTATCACCGATACAAGCTATAAAAACGGTTAACACCCCAATATTTTTTGTTCATGGTTCAGTAGACACATATATTCCTACAAAAATGAGCAAAGATATGTATGAAGTTAAAAAGGGACCAAAGAAAATTTATATTGCAGAGGGTGCAGAGCATGCTACTAGCTTGATTACCGATAGTGCAGAGTATTATAGACAGCTCGATGATTTTCTTAATATGATAAACTTTTAGAAACAGCATTTAATTCATACAATGAATATCTTACATAAAAAACTTGCATTATTATAATTAATATAAAAGATATTCAATTAATAGGGATTGACTATATTTTACTTTTCTATTATAATTTTTTTAACACTTTAATAAAAATCTGGTTGGGCAATGTATTTACTATTATTGCTTTCAAGGTTTCTACTTCTAGGGCGGGGAGGTTTCTCATGCCCTATTATTATATCAGGGCATTAAGATTTCTTTTTTACCATTTAATTAGTGAATAGTTTTACAAAATTGAGGAATTGTACTATTGGAGGTGATATCAATGGCACTTGAAGCAATTACTATCATAAGGGAGGCAGAAAAACAGGCTGAGAATATTGTTATTGAAGCTCATCAGGAAGCTAGAAAAATACTTAAAGAAGCGGGCCTTCAATGTGAAAAGCTTCTAGAGGATGCGGTTCTAGATGGTGAAAATCAGGCACGTCTATTACTTATTACTGCTGAAAATGCTGCAAAAGAAGATTCACAGAGTACTAGGGAAAAAAATCAGAATTCTGATGCAGAAGCTATCGAACATGCTCAGAACAGACTGGATGCAGTAGCTCAGTTTCTGGTAGAAAGGATTGTGATGCAGTGGCAATAGTTGAAATGAACAAATTGTCCCTGATAGCACTAAACAGGGATAAAAA
>JAEYTP010000133.1 GCA_023433945.1 Bacillota bacterium
CTATCGGCATGGAGCAGCCTTTCCAATATAGGAACAAGGTGCAATATCCAGTAGGTATGCAGAACGGCGAGGTGAAAATAGGTTTTTTCGCCAACAGGTCGCACGATATTATTGATAGTGATGAGTGTGAAATCCAGCCAGCTGAAAGTAATTCTATAAGAGAGATTATTAGGAACTTTGCTCAGAATAGTAGTATTTCAATATATGATGAAGCCTCAGGTAAGGGGCTATTGAGACATGTAATGGTGAGAAAAGGCTTTACTACAAATGAATTAATGGTGGTGCTAGTACTCAATGGTAGAAAGCTTCCTAACGCACAAGATTTGGTCAGTCAACTAACACAAGCCTTTAGCACTATAAAGAGTATTTATATTAATGTAAATACAAAGAAGACAAATATTATTCTAGGCAATGAGAGTATACTGCTCTTTGGTCAGAAATATATAAGCGATTACATTGGAAAATACAAGTTTAATATATCCCCGTTGTCGTTCTTTCAGGTCAACCCAATGCAAACTGAGAAGCTGTACAGTAAAGCGCTAGAGTTTGCAGCATTGACAGGTGGGGAAAATGTTTTTGACCTATACTGCGGAATAGGAACTATTTCTCTGTTTTTATCTGAAAAGGCAGGAAAGGTAATAGGGGTAGAAGTTGTACCTGAGGCGATTGCAGACGCAAAGGAGAACGCTAAAATAAACGGCGTAGAAAACGCAGAGTTCTATGTCGGAGAAGCTGAAAAGGTAATACCAGAGCTTTATAATAAGGGCGTGCGTGCTGACGTAGTGGTAGTAGATCCTCCGAGAAAGGGCTGCGATCAAGTGCTGCTAGACACATTGGTAGAAATGAAGCCAGAGCGCATTGTATATGTAAGCTGCAACCCAGCAACTCTAGCTAGAGATGTGGGCTTTTTGTCCAAGAACGGCTTTGAACTAAAAGAGGTTCAGGGGGTAGATATGTTCCCGTGGACTAATCACGTTGAGACGGTGGTATTGATAACAAGGGTGATGTCCTCCCAAAATAATCTCCTGCTTTTAAAATAAAGTCCTGCCAATATTAAAATAATCTCCTGATTTCATCCCAAAACCCCCGAAAAGAAGCTGGAGAGAAAGTGTGATTTAAATATGGAAAATAGAAAATATACGCAGGAAAAGGGTTGGGAAAATGAGAAGGAGAAAGTCTTGAATCCCAATGAGTTGAGTAGTTTTAAGGATTTAGGATTTAGGGTTAAGGAAGAAGCTTTGGGGTAGTGAGAGACAAAAAGCGTGATTAAAAGTGTGGAAAATAAAGTGACAAAAATCAAGACTTTATTCGAATTTAAATATAGTTTTGCTTCAAAAACCTGAATGGAAAAGTGATAAAATTGGGGAAGTGAAGCAAGACTTTATTTTAATGGACAACGAAGGAATGCGGGTTTGAGGGGTGTTGGGAAGCAAGACATTATTTAATGGGAACAGGTGAAATAGTAAGTGTGTAGAAAAGCCTTGAAATAAAGGCTTTTCGAGATTTGAGAGTGAAAATCCGAAATGTTGAAATCGTGAAAATATCTGTTTGTGGGAACAAGTCCAAAGACATGATATTTTAGGCTACAGAGCGATTATTGTTTATTAAATAACGTGCGAATTATTACATTTAATGATAAAATTGACTCCTTTAATCAGGATACAAACACTTACTCTGGTTGGAAAATATCAACAAACTCTGTACGAAAAAACACTCTGCCAACACCGGTATGATATAATGGTTAGCGGAAAAGCCTTAGAGAATCGATTAGATTATTATAATGCAAATGAAATGATTATTAGCGATGTAAGAGAATGTATCACAGCGGGACATAGCCCTTGGTTTCACATAACGTTGGAGGCACTACATATGCACATCTCACTAGCTCTCGCCACCTACAACGGCGAGAAGTACATAACCGAACAACTAAACAGTATCCTCCCCCAACTAACCCCGGAGGACGAAATCATTATTTCCGACGATGGATCCACAGATAGAACTCTGGAGATCATCGCCAATTTTTGTTGTGCTCAAATTCATGTATATACTAACCCCAAAAAAGGTATTATAAGCAACTTTGAGAATGCTATTTGTCATGCATCGGGAGATATTATTATTCTCTGCGATCAGGATGATGTTTGGTGTCCTAATAAGGTTGCAATCATTAAGAAATATTTTGCAGAGTCTGACACAAAACTCATTGTGTCTGATGCCTACGTCACTGATGAAAACCTCAATATTATTGAGCCCTCCTTTTCAAAGTTCATGAATTCTGGCGGAGGCTTCGCCAAAAACTTCATTAAGAATTCATTTTTGGGCTGCTGCATGGCTTTTCGCAAGGAGCTCAAGGATATTATTCTTCCCTTCCCAAACAAAATTCCAATGCACGATAGCTGGATAGGACTTCTAGCAGAACTTAATGGAAAAGTTTTATTTATACCCGAAAAACTGATATACTATAGAAGACATGAAGCAAACGCTACGGTACTAAAGAGAGATTCTCTCTGGCGATCCATTATGTGGCGAAAGAATTTGGCGGTTGAGCTTATTAAGCGTCATATTGCTAAGTAACTAAACATAGGAAAACGGGTTAAGATGAAAATTTCCATAATAATTATAAGCTACAACACAAGGGGGCTTTTGTCTGCTTGCATTAATTCCATAGAAAATAACCTTAAGCAGCTTGATTATGAAATCATTGTTGTTGACAACAACTCTACAGATGGAAGCGTGGAATTACTGAAGTCACAGTTTCCAAAAGTAAAGCTAATAGAAAATAAATACAATGAAGGTTTTGCAAAAGCTAACAATCAAGGGCTATTGTTTTGCTCAGGTGAGTATATCCTGCTCCTTAATTCTGATACCCTTGTTCTTGGGAACGCCGTTGGTACTCTTGTGGAGTTCTTGAATACACATAAGGAGGCTGCTATTTGTGGACCCCGGCTTCTCAATAGCGATATGACGCTGCAGCTACCTTGCCGAAGAGGGTTTCCAAGGCTTATAAACTCTATTTCACATTTTTCTGGACTAAGCAAGGTATTTCCAAAGAGCAGGGTGCTAGGGAGCTATCTGATGACATATATGGACAACTCTGTTGACCACGAGGTGGATGCAGTTTCTGGCGCATGCATGTTGGTGAGAAGGGCTGTGCTGGACACGATAGGAGGACTTTTGGATGAAGCTTTTTTCATGCATTTTGAAGATATTGACCTTTGCTATAGAGCCAAAAAGAGTGGTTACAAAGTTTACTATGTTCACGATGCTGAGGTTGTACATCTTAAGGGCCAGAGCAGTAAACTCAGGAGTGCGTGCGTTAATAGGAACTTTTTTGATTCAGCTTTTATTTATTTTAAAAAGAATTATAAAAAAGAAAATTTTATTGCTTATGTGACAATGAAGCTTTTCATAATAGTCATGAAGTTTTTATACCTAGCAAACAATAAAGAAGACTAGAGTTCAGATGGAGTTTATTTTTTTTTGTGTCTCCAAATACAGTGTACGAAATTTATAATTATTGAATTCCTTAAATACAAATGAAAATATAATGTCCAAAACCTCTTTCAATACTTCCACCCCCCCTATTATAGCATACCTTTTTAAATAAGGTATGCTATTTGCTTTTTATAAAACATTATTCGGTCATGGTGTAGTAGAAGGCAAACGGGAACGAGTACATGATTCCTTCATAAAAATGTAAGGAAATATAATTTCTTATTAAGATTGTGTAACATGTTTATTTTTTACAAGTATTTTGATATAATATAGCAGTATTTGTATAATTTTAAGATTAATTGTAATTATTTGGGGATTGATAAAGATTAAAAGAAAAATTAGAAATAAGCTATTAATGCTCTCAAAACTAAAAATAAGAGGAGCAAACTATGAAGGTATTAATAACAGGTAGCAGAGGCCAGCTTGGTATTGAGCTAATAAAGCAGCTAAGTGATAAAGAGCAATATGAATTGATTGAAACAGATGTACATAACCTTGATATAATAAATCAAAACCTGGTATTTGAGCTAGTAAAGCTTCAAGAACCTGAGGTAATTATTAATTGCGCTGCATATACCAATGTTGACGGATGTGAAGCCAATGAAGCTGACGCCTTTAGGGTAAATGCCATAGGGGCCCAAAATCTTTCTGCCGCAGCATACAGTATCGGGGCTAAAATGGTACAGGTCTCTACTGATTATGTTTTTGATGGTACAGGCAGTACCATTAAAAGAGAATATGACAAAACAAATCCCCAAAGTGTCTATGGTAGTAGTAAAGAGCTGGGTGAGCAGCTGGTGAGGCATAACAATCCCAAGCATTATATAGTAAGAACAGCATGGCTTTATGGTGAGGGTAATAATTTTGTTCGTACTATGCTAAAGCTTTCCAAAGAGAAAACAGAAATTAACGTTGTCAATGATCAGATAGGCTCGCCTACTAGCACAGTTGACCTGGCTAGATGTATAACTGAATTGATAAGAACAGACAGCTATGGGACTTATCATGCAACCTGTGAGGGCCAATGTAGTTGGTATGATTTTGCAAAGCGGATTTTTGAGCTTAAAGGGATTAATATAAAAGTGAATCCTATGACAAGTGAGCAACTGGACAGGCCTGCTCCAAGACCTAAGTTTTCAGTACTAGATAATTTTATGCTAAAGTTAGTGGGGTTAAATTCTTTCAGACCTTGGGAAGAGTCACTTGAGGAGTATTTAAAAGATCAGGCTTAAATGTTTGACTATTGTTTTTTGCAAAATTGAGATTTAGCAAAGAGAGGTATTAAAACATGAAGGGTATTATACTTGCAGGTGGTTCAGGTACCAGACTGTATCCTATAACAAAAGCTATATCAAAACAAATCATGCCTGTATATGACAAGCCAATGATCTATTATCCTATGTCAGTACTTATGCTAGCAGGGATAAGGGATATATTGATAATATCTACACCAAGGGATATAGGATTGTTTGAAGAGCTCTTCGGTGATGGAGAATATCTTGGATTGAACTTGACATATGCTGTACAGGAAGCACCTAATGGCTTGGCAGAAGCTTTTATAATAGGTGAGCAGTTTATTGGAAATGACTCTGTAGCTTTGGTTTTAGGAGATAATATTTTCTATGGACAGAGCTTTGGAAAAACTCTCGAGGAAGCTGCGGATACCACTAAATGTGCAACTATTTTTGGCTATTATGTCAGCAATCCTCAGGACTATGGAGTAGTTGAATTTTCTGATGATGGTAGAGTTATATCTATTGAAGAAAAGCCAAAGGAACCTAAATCGCGCTACGCAGTACCAGGGCTCTATTTTTATGATAACGATGTTGTTGATATTTCTAAGAATATAAAGCCGTCAGCTAGAGGAGAGATTGAGATAACTGCAGTAAATAATGAGTATCTGAGAAGAGGTAAATTGAACGTTAAACTACTCGGGCGAGGAATGGCATGGCTCGATACGGGAACTCATAATAACATGCTTGAGGCTAGCAATTATGTTGAAACGGTACAGAAAAGACAAGGACTTTACATTGCCTGTCTTGAGGAAATAGCCTATAAAAAGGGCTATATCGGACACGATCAGTTGATTGAGTTGGCAAAGCCACTGATGAAAAGTGAATATGGAAGGTACCTCCTGCAGATAGCAGAGGGTTTTAGATAAATCAGAGCATAAAAAGCTTAATTAACTAGAGGAGTATATAGATGGGGCAGTTCAATTTTATTGAAACAGATATCGAAGGACTTATGATCATAGAACCAAAAGTTTTTGGTGATCATCGTGGGTACTTCATGGAAACATATAACGAGAGGGCTTTTAAAGAAGCTGGATTGGACATGTCTTTTGTACAGGATAATCATTCTAAATCACTTAAAGGTGTATTACGTGGGCTTCATTATCAGACACAACATCAGCAGGGGAAGCTTGTAAGAGCCCTATCTGGTGAAGTTTTCGATGTGGCAGTAGATTTACGAAGGGGTTCAAAGACTTACAAAAAGTGGCTTGGAATTATCCTATCTGGTGAAAACCGCAAGCAGTTATATGTCCCAGAAGGCTTTGCTCACGGGTTCGTTGTTCTTTCTGATGAAGCCGAGTTTACATACAAATGCACTGATTTCTATCATCCAGAGTTTGAGGGCGGAATATTATGGAATGATCCTGAAATAGGTATCATTTGGCCATTGGAAGGCATCGGTGAATTATGCCTTTCCGATAAAGATCGAAAATTGAAAACTCTCGCTGAGCAAGATTACGTTACACTTTGATGTTTTATGATTAATTTTTAAAGAGATGTGTTATATGAGTGAGAAAATGGCAGTTTTGGTTACAGGTGGAGCAGGTTTTATAGGGAGTAATTTTCTTATATATATGACAACTAAATATCCCAAATATAAGTTTATAAATCTTGATGCTTTGACCTATGCCGGTAATCTGGATAACCTAAAAGGGGTAGAGGGTTGTTCAAACTACGTCTTCATTAAAGGTGATATATGCAACGAAGTACTTATAGATAGTATATTTAATGAGTATGCCCCAAACTATGTGGTAAACTTTGCAGCAGAGTCCCATGTTGACAAAAGTATCACGGATCCTCAGATTTTCTTGAAAACCAACATAATGGGAACACAAGTACTACTTGATGCCTGCAAAAAATATTGGATTAACCAGAACCCTGAGAACTCGATACTCAACAAATACCTTCAGGTATCCACTGATGAGGTATATGGCTCATTGGGTGACACAGGATATTTTACTGAGGCTACTTTACTTGCACCAAACAGCCCATATTCTGCAAGCAAGACTTCTGCAGATGTCTTCGTTAGGGCTTATCATGAGACCTTTGGACTTAATGTAAATATAACAAGGTGTTCAAACAACTATGGACCATATCAATTCCCTGAGAAGCTTATACCACTTATGATTTCAAATGCTCTTGAAGATAAGCAGCTTCCTGTATATGGTGATGGTATGAATATTAGGGACTGGCTTTATGTTGAAGACCATTGTAAAGCAATCGACCTGGTTCTACATAATGGCAAATCTGGTGAAGTGTATAATATCGGTGGGCATAATGAGAAGGCAAATATAGAGATAGTTAAGTTGATACTTAAGGAATTAGGTAAGCCAGAAAGCCTGATTAAGTATGTTAAGGACAGACCTGGACACGACAAGAGATATGCGATTGATGCTACAAAAATCAAGAACGAACTCAGTTGGGAGCCAACTGTAATGTTTGATGAAGGTATTGTGAAAACTATACGTTGGTATTTGGACAACCTTGACTGGACAAATAAGATAAGGTCTGGGGAGTACAAGGAGTATTATGAGAAGATGTATAAGGGTAGATGAGCAATATATTAATTTAATATATGTTTCGGCTAAAAGGGGTAAATTGTGTCTAAAAGTAAAAATTCATTAAAAAAAATATCATTAGTGATTGCTGTTTTATTAATCATAATTGTAAGTTGGCAGGCTCCATGGCAGTACTTTATTGAAGGTAAGCCACTAAATATATCTAAATCGGTAAAAACAGATAATAGCATATATTCATACCTAATTGTGAGTCTATTACTGATTTTACTTAGCTGCATATATATTTTTATGACTATATATAAAAGAGTATTTGCTTTTCTTAAAGACATAATAAAGTCTAGAAGGCTTATTTTTGAATTAGCAAAAAAAGATTTAAAAAACAGATATTTGGGTTCGTACTTAGGAATAATTTGGGCGTTTGTGCAGCCAATGGTTACAATACTTATTTTTTGGTTTGTATTTCAAGTAGGGTTTAAGTCTGCTCCAGTGGGCGATTTTCCGTTTGTACTTTGGCTTATATGTGGTATGGTGCCATGGTTCTTCTTTTCTGATGGACTTCAAAGTGCAACTAACTCTGTTTTAGATAATAGTTATCTAGTGAAAAAAGTTGTATTTCGTGTGAGCTCATTACCGATAATTAGAATATTGTCTTCGCTATTTATTCATTTATTCTTCATAGTAATTATATTTGTAATGTTCTTTGCATATGGGTATAAGCCTAGCATTTATAATATTCAGGTGGTATATTACTTATTTGCGACAATTATTCTCGTATTGGGTTTATCTTGGATAACCTCATCAATTGTCGTGTTTCTAAGGGATTTTGGACAAATAGTGTCTATAATAATTCAGTTTGGATTTTGGCTTACTCCTATATTTTGGTCTTTTAATATAATGCCAGAAAAGTATCACTTTCTGTTTAAGATAAACCCTATTTATTATATTGTTCAGGGATATAGAGATACGTTTATCAACCATATCTGGTTTTGGCAACATTATAATATGACTATTAGTTTTTGGGTAATTACTTTGGGTTTATTTTTTTCAGGAGTAATTTTATTCAAGAGATTAAGGCCGCATTTTGCAGATGTGCTGTAATAAGAAAATATTTGTATAAGAGCATTCTATTAAGTAATAAATATTGACTTTTACTCGTTTACATTATAGGAGATGAATAGCTAATGGACGATATAGCAATACAAGTGAATAATTTGTCAAAAGTTTATAAAATATATGATAAATCCATTTATAGATTAAAGGAGTCAATTAATCCTTTTAAAAAAAAGTATCATAAGGATTTTTATGCATTGAATAATATTAGCTTTGAAGTAAAAAAAGGTGAAACTATAGGCATAATCGGAAAAAATGGATCAGGAAAATCTACTTTACTTAAAATTATTACTGGAGTACTAAACCCGTCAGCTGGAAATGTAGCCGTAAATGGAAAGGTTTCTGCACTTCTTGAACTTGGTGCAGGATTTAATCCTGAGTTTACTGGAATTGAAAATATTTATTTAAATGGTACAATCATGGGATATCGGAAAGAAGAAATGGATGAAAAAATACAAAGTATACTTGAATTCTCTGATATTGGAGATTTTGTATATCAACCTGTTAAATCATACTCAAGTGGCATGTTTGTAAGATTGGCTTTTGCAGTAGCAGTTAGTGTAGAACCAGAAGTATTAATAGTTGACGAGGCTTTAGCCGTAGGGGACTATAGATTTCAAGCTAAATGCCATAAAAAGATAGATGAATTGAGAAAAAAAGGAAAAACAATTTTATTAGTGACACATGATATTGATTCTGTTAGAAAATTCTGTGATAAAGTTATGTGGCTTAATTGTGGAGAAATGGTTGAGTATGGAGATGTAACCGAATTAACTTCTAGGTATATTGAATATATGAATAGTGATACTAAAGACTGTCAGATTGATTCTGATGATGACAGCTTTAGCAAGGATTTCACTAATGAAATAACAAAATTTGACCCTATAAATAGGTGGGGAAGCATTAATGGAATTATTAAATATGTTTCGATGGGTACTTCAACCAAGAAAGCTACAAATATTTTTGAAACTGGTGAGAGTGTGTTTGTAGAAATACGTGCTGATCTTACAGACATAAAAGATATAAGTAATGCTAGTATTGCGTTTTCAGTAAAGGACAAGTCGGGTTTAGATTTATTTGTATCCACAACATATGACTATGGAATAAAAATATCTAAAAGTAATTATTTAAAGGTGAAATTTGAATTTGTTAATTGTTTGGTTCCAGGTGACTATATACTGGTGGTTGCAGTTGAAGATAGAGTAAATGGAGTACCAGAGTATTATGACTATATAGAGGGTGCTGAATATATAAAAGTTTTATCCAAAAGAAATTATCATGGACTTATAAACGTTCCAACAACTATTGTGACAGAAGATTTAGGTTTTAGAAAGGATTAAAAGTTATGATAAATTCAAAGGAATATTGGGATAACAGATTTGGAACTGGCGATTGGGTTGAATATGGTGGTAGGGAGCAAACTCTATTTTTTGCCAAGATAGCTACAGATAATTTGCCAGAGTGGTTGATACATAAAATAAATAAGGAGTGCTTATCAATTTGCGATATGGGCTGTGCAGAAGGAGAGGCTGTAGATCTTTTTTCTAGATTGTTTTTTAATTGTGATGTCGTAGGGATTGATTTTTCTGAGCAGGCTATAGAAAAGGCTAGACAGAACTATCCTTTATATAAATTTATGCAGGGTGATGTTAATTGCTTAAATGAAATGTATGATGTTGTTTTCTCTTCAAACACATTAGAGCACTTTAGAAAGCCCATCGAGATACTAAAAAAAATGCTTTATGCCACAAATAAGTATTTAATATTACTAGTACCTTTTAATGAAAAAGAGAGATTGGCAGAACATGTAAGTACTTTCACTTATGATTTGTTTCCATTGAAGATTGAGCAGTATTCTCTTTTATATTACAAAGAGATAGATTGTAGAAATATGGAAAGAAGCATGTGGCCAGGACAAGAAATACTAGTTGTTTATGGGAATACAGATAATATAGATTTTTCAAGTTTAGCTTTATCTAATTTAAATAATATGAATTTTGATGAATTGGTAACAACAAAACAATTATTGAATGAAAGCTATTCTGAAAGAAACAAGATTGAGATAGAAATTAGTGAATGTATAAATAGTATTTCTAGCTTAAATGCTAGATTAACTGAATTAGATGAAATCAAATATTGTTTGAAAGGCAAAAAGGCTGAGGTAGAAGAGCTAAAACTTGAGCTTGCAGGTAGAGAAACTGAGTTAGATAAATTACAATCAGAATTAAATAATATATATAATTCTGATTTCTGGAAATTAGCTAAAGCTTATTACAGAATGATTGATAGATTTCCATTCTTAAGAAAGATTAGAAGCTTTTTAAAAAAAATTAAGAATGCCAATAAGCATAATGTATGTAGGGTTACAATTTGTGATGAAAAAAAGCATCAAACATCAGATTATGATTTTAAATTACCATTATATAATTATAAACCCAACAAGACAGATATAATACTATTATCTGTTATCGATTGGGATTTTAGATTTCAAAGACCTCAACAAATCGCAAAAGCCTTTGCAGAGGATGGGCATAGAGTGTTTTATTTTGATGCTAATTTTTTTAATAATAATATTAAAATTAAAGATATAGATGAAAACTTGAAAGTTATAAGGTTAAGCCGAGTAAGTGAACAAAGAATATATGATATTCAATTCGAAATTCATAAAGATAAAACGATGCAAGAAATAGATAAGGCAATTAATGATTTCAATATAAGAGAATGTACGATTTTGGTTGAATATCCAAATTGGCAACCAATTGCGGAATATCTAAAAAATAAATATTGCTTTAAAGTAGTGTTTGACTATATTGATGATTATACAGGCTTTGAGACTAATAATAGCACGCTTTCAATGTATTGTAATAAATTGTTTAAAGCAAGTGATCTCGTTATAGCAACTTCTACGTTTTTATTTGAGAAGGCTAGAAAAGATTTTGAAAAAGTTGAGATAGTTAGGAACGGAACTGAGTTTAAACATTTTAATAGGGCAATATTGAAGGATACTATTGGCTCTTCACGCCCAATAATAGGATATTATGGGGCATTGGCTGAATGGTTTGATATAGAAAAGGTAGATTATATTGCATCATGCAAACCAGAATGGGATATTTGGCTTATTGGGAATGTTTCGTTTGAAGGGTGTAATGAACTTAAAAAGTACAATAATGTTAAGCTTTTTGGGGAAAAGAGCTATGAAGAATTGCCAGAACTTCTTAGTAAGTGTGATGTTTGCCTTATACCATTTAAATCGGATATTGACCTGATAAAGGCGACAAATCCTGTAAAATTTTACGAGTATCTAAGTGCAGGAAAGAAGGTAGTTGCAACAGAGATTCCTGAACTCATGCCTTTTAGAGATACATACGTATATTTGGCTAACAATAAAGAACGGTTTTTGGATTACGTTGGCTTATGTGTTAATAGAAAGGATACACTTCAGCCAGTAGAATTGCTTACAAGTTTTGCAGAAGAACAAGATTGGAAAAATAGATACTTAGACTTATATAAGCATATTAAAGACTTATACAAAAAAGTAAGCATTATTGTTGTAACATATAATAATGTTGAATTAACTCAAAAGTGTATAGACAGTATATTACAAAAGACTGCATATCCAAATTATGAGATTATTATAGTTGATAATAAGTCAACTGATAATACTAAGGAGTATCTTAAGGAACTAATAAAAAAATATGATAATATTAAAATCATTCTGAATGATGAAAATACTGGGTTCGCTAGAGGCAATAACATTGGAATTCAAAAAGCTGATGGAGAATTTATTGTTTTACTAAACAACGATACAGTAGTAACACGAGGATGGATAACAGGTCTTATTAAACATCTTTCTGATGAAATTGGTATGGTAGGACCCATCACAAATTCTATTGGTAATGAAGCAATGATCAATGTAGATTATTTAGATATTGCAGATATGGATTTATTTGCTTTAAAATATACAACGCAAAACTTTGGTAAGATTAATAAAGAAATACCAGTACTAGCGATGTTCTGTGTTGCATTAAGAAGAAGCACAATTGAGGAAGTCGGAATGCTTGATGAATCCTATGGAGTAGGAATGTTTGAAGATGATGATTATTCGTATGCAATTAGGTCAAAAGGATATAAAATAGCCTGCGCTGAAGATGTATTTATACATCACTTTGGGAGAGCTTCCTTTAAAAAATTGGATGATAAAGTGTATAAGAATATATTTGAAACTAATAAGAGTATATTTGAGAATAAATGGGGTGTAATGTGGGTACCTCACAAATATAGGGATGGAGTAATTCCAAAGTGATTGCGAGGATAAATACTTGAAAAGAATCTTATATTTTTCACATGTAAATTGGTCATGGATAAAGCAAAGGCCTCATTTTATACCTTATTATATTGCAAAAAGCGGGATAGAAGTAACTTATATATCTCTTAATTCAATAACGTCATTTATCTCTAATAATAAAATTAAGATGGAGAATGAAGTTGATGAGGGGAATCTTAAAATAAAAGAAATTAATGTCTTGCCACTTGGTAGTAGAGTAAAAATAATTGGAAAAATTAATTCTATATTAACCAGAAAATATATTGCTGGTAATTTTGATGCTATAATTTTAACTCATCCAAGCCAAATAGATTATATTACACCAAAGCTTAGGGGAAGAAAAATTATATATGAGTGTATGGACAACCATCCATACTTCTCTCAAAAAGAAAAAGTTACAAATTTATTAATCAGTAAAGAAAAGATGTTATGTGAAATAGCTAATAAAATAATAGTTAGTTCGTTTGAACTGAAAAAAAGATTGATAAATAGGTATGGTTTAGATAGTAAAAAAATTGATGTTATACTTAATGCTTTGGATGATGATACGATTTTAAATTGCAGTCAAGAAAAAATTTGTTTAAAACAGCCCAATTTGATATACATTGGAACCATTGGAAGCTGGTTTGATTATAAATTAATTAAAGATTTTGCTGGTAATAACCCCAACTACACAGTTTATCTAGTAGGTCCAATTGAAAAAAGTATTGAAGCAGAGTTACAGAACCTACCACCCAATATAGTGCTTGTTGGGCCAGTTGAACACAATGATGTTTTTAAATTTATACGAAGTGGAGATATTATGCTTTTACCTTTGAAGGTTAATGATGTAATAGAATGTGTAGATCCTGTAAAGATATATGAATACATAGCTTTAAATAAACCTATAGTATCTTCTTACTGGAACGAATTGGACAGGTATGTGGATAAGGTTCATTTCTATAATGATGGCCAGAGTTTTGAGAATGTAGTTAAATACATACATTTAAATGCGAAAGAAAATATAATTAATACTGAATTTGTACAAAAAGAGAATTGGAAGTTGAGAGTTGAAGATTATTTAAAGTTGAATTTATAAAATTTTTTGAAAGGATTATTTTATGCCAAAGTTTTTCAAAGATAAAAAGTCAGAGCTTTTGTTTTTAGGTATTTGTACGATAATGTGCATCATTATTTTTCGGAAATATATATTTGGAGATTCATATTTAATCTATAGTAGTATGCCTCAAGCTGATACACTTTCATCATATTTTCCATATTACAAGTATTTTGCCGATGCGATTACTAATGGAAATTTTTCATTTTGGTCGTTTGAGATGGGAGTAGGAACTAGTACTTTATCAGTTTTTTCATATCTTTTTGATCCGTTTAATATATTTTATATTTTATTCGGTAGTAAAAATATACCAAGTGTAATTGTATATGTAGCAATTTTGAAAATATTAGTTTCAGGCTTTTTCTTTTATAAATATATTATAATTGTTACAAAAAATAAATATATTTCTCTGTTGACAGGATTATTATATGCTTTTAGTGGATATATGATAGCGTGGGGTCAGCATTATTTCTTTGCAACTTTCTTCGTTTTTGTAGCAGTAATATTATATTTTACAGAACAGTGGATATCTAATAATAAGAAATGGGTAGGGTTATCGATATCAATTTTGTTCGCAGCAATTTCAAACCCCTATTTACTCTTTATGTTTAGCCTATACCTCTTTCCTTACGTAATATTGAGACTCGCAATTTTATTTGAAATCAGTAACTGGAGGATGATAATTAAAAAGTTTGTAAGGTTGGTAGGGGCATATATATTAGGTATAGGGTGTGCTGCATTTTTATTTTTACCGATAATATATACTATATTGAATAGCCCTAGGATTGGTAGTACTGGGTTACATATTTTCAGTTATCGCAAAGGGTTAATTGAATATATTTCTTTGTTAAAGATATTTTCTCAGAACATTTTTGGAGTGGCTGATAAAATTCCCGTTCCATTTGACAAGTGGCATATTTATTATGAGATGCCAGTTTTATACAGTGGGTTATTGACTTTAATTATCATACCTCAAATAATAGGAAGATTAAAAAATGAGAAAAAGTTTGTTATTTACATTTTTGGGATCGCCTTATCTGTTGTTTCACTAATTACACCATTTTTTGCACAAATGTTTAACATGTTTAAAGCATATAATTTTAGATGGAGCTTCGTGATTATATGTTTTAACTTGCTTGTTTTTGCAGAAATGATGAATTATCTCATTTCAACAAAAGAAATCAAGACTTCAATAACAAAGAAAACGGTGTTCGCATACTTACTTATATTGGGACCGCTTCTTGTCTGTCTTACAGTTTTATACTTTTTCAAGATAATAGTTATTGATTTTTCAATAATACAAGAAATTTTAAAAGTAATTATATTTATAATACTATACTATTTTATGATGAATATCTTTTTTTCTGGTAGACATTTTTCGGTTAAAAAGGTCGTTTTACTATGTATAATATGTACTGAGTTAATTACCTTCGCCAATACGACAATCAATTCTGGAAACATGATAAATAGAGAATATATCCAGAATAAGCAAGGTTATTATGATAATACAAATGAAATTATTTCATCAATTAAGGAAATGGAACAAGATAAATTTTATAGGATTAATAAAAATTACATTTCGCAAAGTGAAAACGATCCATTAATGCAAAACTATCATGGATTAACTAGTTATAATTCAGTGCAAACTAAAAGCTATATTGAATTTTTGAATAGTATGGGTATTCCATCAAAAGTAGGAGCAGCAGCAGTTATAACAGGTATTGATGAAACGCATCCATATCTTTTAAATTTACTAAATGTGAAATACAGTATAATAAAAACAGGAAACCCATCGTATATGTACAATTATCCAGGAGACACTTTGGGTTATCTTCCTCAATCTTATAAGAAGATAAAGGATTTTGAAGGCTATACACTATATGAGAATAGTAATTCATTGCCATTAGGAATTACATTTAATAAGATGCTTGATTATGATACATTTCAGCAACTTGAGCCACAAGAAAAACAGAAAGCATTAATGTACGGCTTTGTTTCAGAGGATAGAGACTTAAATGAGCAGTTTCAAAAAGATTCTCAGAACATGAATCACTTTGAATATGTAAAACTATCCCAACAACCAGTAATTACTGGATGTGACGTTAATTGGGATGACTATCCTAATAGTCTAAAATTATTCGTTAATACAGAGAATGCAGTAATTAAAATAAAAACACCTAGGAGTGATTTTGCAGAGAGCTCGTTACAATTTGAATTGGAATCTCCTGTACAATTTGATATTTCGAGCAGAATTATAAGAAACAATAGTCAAATACAGGACTTAAAAACTTTTATAGCTACTGGAAAATATGTTTATAGTATACCTATCTCTGGGGATAGTGATGAGATTGAGCTTAAATTAAACTCAATTAAAGACAGTAATATTTTAATAAGTAATATTAATTTAATTGGCGAAAGCAAAACTAATAATTCTGTTATTGATGATTTAAAGAATAATGCAGTAAATATTAAGTACTTTAGTAATACAAAAATACAAAGTGATATTCAGATAAGTGAAGACAGGATGGCACTTTTTGCAATCCCTTATGATAGAGGCTGGAATTGTAAAGTAAATGGAAAGAAAGCAAATCTTTATAATATTGATATGGGGCTTATCGGAGTACCATTGAGCAAAGGATATAGCGATATTGTTTTATATTATGTTCCGCCATTTTTAAATATAGGAATAGGTATATCCGCAATTTCTTTTATAATTCTTATGGTCATTGTAATTGCAAATAGAAGGAAAAGTAAAACTAAAACTATACATAAAGGTTATACCCATTAGATTTTAAAATTCAATTTATTTTTTATTAATACAATATAACGATACATCCAGTAAAGTAATAGATTTAGAAATTAAGGATAGGAGACGCTTTTATGAAAAGAAAATTTTGTTTGGGCTTGATTTTAGTAATAATTATTATTACCGGAATAACTATAATATATGGTATGAGCAATAATATAAGTGTATATTATAACGGAGTTAAGCAAAGCTATAGTAATTCAATTTCAATTGGGAATAAAGCTTTTTTACCATTGAAAGAATTATTTGAAACTCAAGAATATAAAGTAGTAAAAACTAATAACGAAATTGTATGTACAAAAAAATCCACGACTATCAAGTTTAAAATAAAAGAGAACCTTGTTTTAAGGGATCAGTCTGTCTTTGATTTGGGAGACAATCTACTTCTGGATGGGAACCGCTACATGATAGGGTTAACTATGATTAAAACATTATTAAATGTTGATGCAAGTTTTAATAAGACAAATAACAAGGTTTTAATAAATGATGTTAAAACAACGCCATATGATTGGGTTGAAAACAATAAATTTATTGCACATGCTCTTGGTTCAATAGAAGGCAACTGTTACACAAATTGCCTCGAGGCATTTAAATTTAACTATAGTAATGGATATAAGGTGTTTGAGGCTGATTTAGTATTAACAAGTGATGGAAAATTGGTTTTAAAACATGATTGGACTAGCTATTTGAGCAAGGTATTTGGACAAGAAATAGCAGATAGCAAACTAGATAAACCTTTAAGTTTTGATGAGTTTATTGATATGAAAGTACATAAGCATTTGACGCCAATATCATTTGAGGATTTGGTAAAATTAATGGCCTCGAATAAAGACATATATATTGTAACGGATACGAAGGAAATTGATAAAGATATAATTAACAATCAATTTCAAGAAATTATAAGCGTAGCTAAGAAATATGATCCAAATATTCTAAAAAGGATAATCCCTCAAATTTACAATGAGGATATGTATAAGCAGCTACAGGAAATGTATAAGTTTGATTCATATATTTACACATTATATATGACAAATTCAACGAATGAACAGGTAATAGACTTTATGACAAAGAATAATTTAAAAGTAGCAACAATGCCTACTTATAGAGCAACCAATGAATTTACTATGAAATTAAAAGAGAAAGGCATATATACTTATACGCATACAGTAAACTCATTGCAGGATGTAAAGGACTTTGAGAAAATAGGGGTTTACGGGTTTTATACAGACTTTATAACACCAAGCTATTATAGAACAAGTAATGTGAATTAAAATAACATAATTGATAATTATGGGGGGAGAAGTTATGTAAATCAATTCGAATGCACTTAAATCAACTTAAACTGGGTGCCTTTTAGTTGATTTAAGCCATAATAGATTTGAAAGGAATCAGTATAGATATGATTAACTTTAATAAACCACCATATACTGGAAAAGAAATTGAGTATATAAAAAAAACCATACAAAATAATAAAATATGTGGTGATGGTGAATTTACAAAAATGTGTAGTGTTATTTTAGAGCAAAAATTTAATATAAAAAAAGCTCAACTTACAACTTCATGTACTCATGCATTGGAGATGGCTGCTATCTTATGCGATATAAAGCCTGGTGATGAGGTTATTATGCCATCATATACGTTTGTATCAACTGCAGACGCTTTTGTAATGAGAGGTGCTAGGATTGTATTTGTTGATATCCGACCTGATACGAATAATATAGACGAAAATCTTATTGAAGAAGCGATATCTTCAAAAACTAAGGTTATAGTTCCTGTTCACTATGCTGGCGTTTCATGCGAAATGGATAAAATCAATAAGATTGCAAAGAAATATAACCTATTTGTCGTTGAGGATGCAGCGCAAGGTGTCATGTCTACTTATAATGGACAAGCTCTAGGTACAATCGGAGACTTCGGTTGTTTTAGCTTTCACGAAACAAAGAACTACTCCATGGGCGAGGGTGGGGCATTATTAATCAAGGATGATAATTATATAGAGAGAGCAGAAATCATTAGAGAAAAGGGAACAAACAGAAGTAAATTTTTTAGAGGGCAAATTGATAAATATACTTGGATAGATTTAGGATCTTCTTATTTGCCGAGTGAACTTAATGCTGCATATTTATATGCACAGCTTGAGTTAGCTGATGAAATTAATAATGATAGATTGAAAACATGGAATATGTATTATGATGGATTAAAAGGACTTTCAAATAGAGGATTAATAGAATTGCCATTTGTACCAGAAAATTGCAAGCATAATGGACATATGTTCTATATAAAGTGTAATGATTTAAATGACCGCACAGCGCTTATTACATATTTGAAACAAAATGACATTATGGCAGTATTTCACTATATCCCTCTGCATTCTGCACCTGCTGGATTAAGGTTCGGGCGGTTTTATGGAGAAGATAGATATACTACTAAAGAGAGTGAACGATTATTAAGGCTACCGATGTATTATGGACTCGAGGAAAACAATTTAGCATATGTAATTGAAAAAGTATGTGATTTCTATAAATAAAATAAATGGGTCTATGTAGTAATTGAGTTAATAACATAAATAAGTAAATATGACCAAGTGTTAGAGGTTTTAATATTATTAATATATAGAGGTTGATAAAAATGATTTTATCTTTTGTTATTCCTTGTTATGGTTCTGAGAAAACAATAACTAATGTTATAAATGAAATAAACTTAGTAGTTAGTGCATCAGAACATAACTATGAGATTGTATTAGTCAATGATAGTTCGCCAGATGGCGTAATAGAAGTAATTAAGAAATTAGCTTTAGTAAATAAAAAAATTAAAGTGTTAGATTTAGCAAGAAATTTTGGACAACATTCTGCCCTTATGGCAGGTTATGCACATGCATCAGGTGATATAATAATTTCTCTTGATGATGATGGGCAAATTCCTGTTAATGAAGTTTTTAATTTAATTACTAAATTAGATGAAGGATATGATGTTGTTATTGCAAGGTATCTAGACAAGAAGCATAATGTTTTTAGAAATCTTGGAAGTTATATAAATGATATAATGGCTCAAGTATTAATAGGAAAGCCAAAGGATTTATATCTTTCTAGCTTTTTTGTAGCAAAAAGATTCGTTATTAATGAAATGATTAACTATAAAAATTCTTATCCGTATATATCTGGATTGCTATTAAGAACTACTAATAAAATTGCAAACGTTGATGTTACTCATAGAGCTAGGAGCATTGGAAAATCAGGATATACATTTGGTAAGCTGCTTTCACTTTGGATTAGCGGCTTTACTGCTTTTTCTGTTAAACCACTTAGAATTTCTATATCTCTTGGGGCAATATTTGCTGTCATAGGTTTTGTAGTAGGAATATATACAGTTATTAATAAGTTTTTAAATCCCAATGTACCTTTAGGATGGAGTTCAACGACAGCTCTTTTATCTTTTTTGGGTGGGATAATTCTTATAGTATTAGGTATGATTGGTGAATATGTTGGGAGAATTTATATAAGCATAAACAATAGTCCACAGTATGTAATTAGAGAGAAATTTAATATAGTTGAATGGGAAGATAATAATAATGAAAACAGGCGAATTTAAAAAATATATTCTTCTACATGCATTATTTATTTTATATTCTTTGACTGCAGTATTGGGTAAGTTAGCATCGAATCACTTTTTAATAGATTATAAATTTATTTTTTTATATGGAGCAATGCTGGCTCTATTATTATTATATGCAATTTTATGGCAGCAGATACTAAAAAGAATGTCATTGGTAACAGCATATACAAATAAAGCTATAGTGGTAGTTTGGGGTATGATATGGGGAAGTATACTATTTAATGAAAGAATTACTGTTGGTATGATTATTGGAGTGATAATTATATTTGTGGGCATTTATTTGGTGGCAAACGATGGATGATTTAATATATATATGCATTTATATTTTTGCAGTTTTTATATCTTCAGTGTCGCAAATATTACTTAAAAAAAGTGCTGTAAAGGAGAGGCAAAATTGGCTAATAGAATACTTAAATCCAATGGTAATATTGGCGTATTTTTTGTTTTTTAGTTCTACACTTATAACCATTATTTCATATAAGGTTTTGCCTTTATCGCTAGGCCCTGTTTTAGAGTCCAGTGGCTATCTGTTTGTGATGGTATTAAGTTTAAGCTTTTTAAAGGAAAAGTTTTCAAAGAGGAAAATTGTTGGTATAACTCTGATTGTTATTGGAATAACGGTTTTTACAATATTTAAATAGGTAAGTATGAAATTTAGGTTAAGTTCTGTTATTTTACCATTAAAACTACTATTAATAATAATCTGAGTTAAAATAAAGCAAAGATTATTATAATAGGGAGGTACTTATGATTTCTAAATTAGAATGGGATACAAATTTTTTTGGAATAAATATTGCAAAAATGGAATGTAAGAGTATGAGTGAAAAACAATTTCACTATGATATTAATACATTAAAAGAGGAAAATGTCAAACTCATATATTGCGTTTGTCATGACAAAGAATCAGAGGAGTTTGCTAGCAAGATTGGCAAATTAGTTGATATTAAAGTTACATATTGCAAGACTTTTTCAAATAAAGTTTTACCAACTGATAGTAATACAATAGAGGAATATCTTGATGAAGAACCTACAGAGGAACTATACAATTTAGCTATTCAAAGTGGTATTTATTCTCGGTTTAATATTGATCAAAACCTACCAAATTATAAATTTATAGAGTTATATAGAACGTGGATTCGTAATTCTACTAGAAAACAGATTGCATCCAAAGTACTGGTTGCAAAAGAAAAGAATCACTTGGTGGGTATGATTACGCTAGGTGAAAAAGAAGGAAGAGCAGATATTGGGCTCCTTGCTGTAGACTCAAACTATAGAGGGAGGGGTATAGGAAAATCCTTGGTTTTCTCTGCTGAAAATGAATTTCAAAAAAGGTTTAATGAAGGGCAAGTAGTTACTCAAAAAGATAACACGCCTGCGTGTACTTTATACGAGAAGTGTGGATACACCATTGAAAAGATAGAATCTATTTATCATATTTGGCTGGAAATTTAAATACCTGAAAGTATATTTGTGTAAGGATATATTTAAATGTTGGTTAGTTTGTTTTTTCGAATAATTAAAAATATAGGTAATTAGGCTATATTGATTAGATGGGGTTTAAATGATTAGTGTAATTATACCAAATTATAATAAATTTGAATTACTTGAAAATTGTATAAAACATATTTTGAGTGGTACTTATGACAATATTGAAGTAATTGTAGTAGACAATGGTTCAGTAAGTGAGAGAAGAGGTATTATAAATGATGATAGGGTTAAATACATTTGGTTACCGAAAAATATGGGGTTTAGTTTTGCTGTTAATGAAGGAGTAAGGCAGTCATCTGGTGACTACATAGCAGTACTTAATAATGATACAGAAGTAGCATCAGACTGGATAAAAACTATAATTGCTGCCTTTGAGCAAAACAAAGATGTTATAAATATCACCTCAAAAATAAAAAGCCTTCGCAACAAAGAACTTTTTGACGATGTAGGAGATATAATCTTATCCTCTGGGAAAGTCTACAAAATAGGCAATAACGAAAAAGATACAGGTCAATATGATAGCTATCGTTACGTATTTGGTGCAAGTGGATGCGCATCTGTTTATAGAAGAGAGTTTTTTGATAAAGTAGGCTATTTTGATGAGGAATTTTTTGCGTATTTGGAAGACATAGATCTTAGTTTTCGAGCTAACATTCTAGGTTATAAATGCTTATATGTACCTGATGCTGTAGTATATCATGTAGGTAGTGCTACAACAGGAAGCCAATATAATGAATTTACAGTATTTCATTTAGCTCAAAATACAATAAGTGTAATAGTTAAGAATTTTCCTACAAAGCTCTTATTTAAATATATATTTGCAATTCTCACACACATTATATCTTTGCAGGCGTTCTTTATATTGAAGGGCTTCGGTTGGTCATATTTTAAAGGTTTAATTAGTGGAATCCGTATTTTAAAAAAAATGCTAAATAAGAGACACGAAATTATGAGTAAGCGTGTACTTAAGGACGATGAAATTATAAAGATGTTTAGAGCGAATAAAAAGTTATATAAGGTATCTAAAAAACGTAGAAAATTATGAGGAATATTAAGAAGAACTTGGAAGGAATAGTTTTGGAAATATCTGATACTTAGTTGGGTAATACCAAAGGGGATGTGTAATCGTGGAACAAACAGGCAAAAATGAAAAATTTACAATATTATTAAATGCACTTCGGAGGGGAACAAAGTTATACTTTATAGTAGGCCTACCTTTACTAATAGCATTTATGACAGAGCTGATTCAAAGAAAAACTATATTAAGAACTATTACTTGGATTTCAGAACATGCAATGGCATTTATTCTAGAGTACTTAATAGTTTTTTTTGTTTTCGCTCTATTTTCTTTGCTTATCAATAGATTTGGAATTGGATTTTTGATTGCTTCATTATTATTCACAATAATGGCAACTATAAACTATTATAAGTTGAATATTCGAGGAGAACCGTTATTCCCATGGGATTTTCTCTCACAAGGAGAATTTTTTAATATAGCTGGATCGATAGATATTCAATTTGAAATACGTATTGTATCTATAATATTAACTTTAATCTTAATTTATCCTATTATTCGCACGCAAAAAAGATTTTTTATAGGTGTAGTAAAGCATGTTATTCTATTTATATGTGTATTAAGTGCATTTGTTGGTTCTATATATTTTGTATATTTTAACAATTCAATCTTAAGTAAATTAAATATCTCCCACACAAATTATGATCAAAAAAGTAACTATGAAAATAATGGATTTATTTTTGCGTTCACTAATAGTATTGGAGATTTAATTAATGATAAGCCTAGCGGATATGGAAAAGAGGGCATACTAAACGTAGTTGGGAAAATGAGGTCAGTAACAGGTAAAACAGCAGTATCAGATATTAAACCTAATATAATAATGATTATGAATGAAGCTTTTTGGGATCCTACTTTACTTCCAAACGTTTCGTTCTCGGAAGACCCTCTTGCAACTGTTCATAAACTAGAGCAAAAAGGAAATACAGGATGGCTTTCTACCCCACAATTTGGAGGAGGAACAGCCAACGTGGAATTTGAAGCACTTACAGGATTCACTATGGATTTTCTACCTTCAGATGCTATGGCCTATCAACAGTATATTAAGCATGATTTTAAATCGATTGTGAGTATTTTGAATTCTCAAGGCTATAATAGTGTCGCATTACATCCATATGAGAGAACCTTCTGGAATAGAGATAAGGTATACAATTATTTTGGATTTAGTAAATTTATAACGCAGGAAGAATTTGATGAAGAAGATTATAAAGGAGGATATATATCAGACGATAGCACCTATAAAAAAATTATAGAGATATATGAAGAAAATCAAGAGACAAATAAACCATTTTTTAATTTTACAGTTACTATGCAAAATCATTATATGTATTCTAAAGAGAAGTACAGTAAAAAGGATAGTGAGTCTATAAAGATTAGTAGTGAAAAACTTAGTGAGAAAGATAAGGAAATTATTCAAGCATATGCTGTTGGTGCAAAAGATGCAGATCAAATGCTAAAAAACTTGATAGATTATTTTAGTAAAATTAAAGATCCTACGATAATAGTGTTTTTTGGAGACCATTTACCTTCACTTGATGGATATGATGTGTATCAAAATACTGGGTTTGTTTCAGCTGAAGACGATTTTGGAGAGTATGCTAAAAAATTAAATAAGACTCCTCTGATAGTCTGGAATAATTACAATAAGACTATTAAAAATCCAGGATACTTAACTGCAAATTATCTAAGCCCATATTTGCTATCAGAATTTGAATTGGAGACACCAAACTTTTTTGAATATTTAAACCATTTAAGAACTAATATTCCTACTTATAGAAATGGTGTAGTTGTATCAAGTGATAGTGGGAAAAAAAGTTTGACAACTAAACAACAAGACTTATGGAATGACTATAAGCTTTTGCAATATGATTATATGTTTGGAAAGCATTATGGTGAAAAGGATATGTATAAGACGAATGACTAATAGCTAAAGGAAGGTAATAATGGAATGCAAAAGATAGAGACAAAACGAAAAAGTAATATCTATTATATTTTATTAATTTTTAGCATTATTTTTTTAATTTTTACAAATTCCGAATTAATGAACAAACCTAAGAAAATAGAATCTATGAATATAACTACGATTTCTCCTGAAAAAATAATAAAAGGGAATAAGTTCAACTTATTTGGAGATAAATCAGTATTTATTATTAATGGAACAGGCTTTTTATCGGATTCAAAGCTATATGTAAATAATACAGCGTTGGAAACTGAATATGGGAATGAAGGCTATATGACTGCAATTTTGCCAGATGAATTTTACACTAAGAAACGTGTATTGAATATACAACTGCGAAGCGAGAACTCTAAAGATAGTATAAACATATCTAATGAGATTAAGATACCTGTTGTTGAACTAAAAGAGTTACAAGATATGGTTATTAAACGAGTTAGTCCAGATACTATAAGCAAAAACCAAAAATTTAATATAGTTAACGGGCAATCTGCTTTAGGGATAAATGGGCGAAATTTCAAAAGTGGGTGCAAGATATATGCAAATAATATAGAATTAAATACCACTTTTGGAGATGAGACTTTTATTACAGCAATCGTTCCTGATGAGATTTATAATAAAGAGGGAAAGATACAAATACAAGTAAGGTATTTTGATATGGAAAATGAAACAAATCATGTATCAAATAAGATGATAATTCCAGTTAAATAAAGATATGAAATAGCTTGTCGCAATAATCAACACCTTTTTCTGCATTTGATCCCTTTTACGGAAATATGTCTTGACCTCAGTCAAACTTGGTTCACCACATTCTTCCATAATTATTGATTTATCTTCCATAATATTATATAATGACTATAGTCACTAGCTTCGGTCATCATATATTATTTTAAGTTATAATGCCATATTTGTGTCTGATAAAAGGATCTAGTTTTTGAATTGAGCTCTGTTCCTGTCTTCAGTTAATAAATAACTGTTAATACGAAATGCAAGAACAATGGTGATAACTTAAAATCAAGCAGGGGGAATGGTTTTATGCAAAAGTTCAGGAAAGTTGTCAGCATCATTATCGTCTTTGTTTATTTGTTTACCGCCATGCCTTGGTTATTCCCTGGGAATACGGGCATTATGCAAGCTTATGCGGAAGAAGGAATGACTGACGAGACAGCAGTGTATGCTGATATCGCAGCATTGAATAATATGTTCTCAACAAACGGATGGAATGATCCGGGAGGTATCACAGCCACTAAGATAACTCTTCCGACGACAGGTGAAAATGGCAGTGAAATAACATGGACATCCAGCGATGAATATTTGGTTGACACAGACGGAAACATAAGAATACCTAGCTTCAGCACCCTCAACTATTACTATAAAAGCAACTATATCTCTGTTGCCCTTACCGCCACCGTGTCCAGAGGAGAAGTCAGTCACAATACTAATTGTTATATTTACATAACCTCCAGCCGGGAAGAAACTGAGCAAGACACGCTGGCGATAGAGGACTATGAATATGTAACTGACACTATAAGGTCCGAGGGATGGGATAACTCGGAAGGCTATGATGGAGACCATTTAGATTTTCCACTCAACGAGGATCTTCCCAAGGGCAGCACAATAAGCTGGTCATCTGACCAGACAGAAGTGATAGCACCGAATGGAGCAATAAACAGACCTGCTTTAGGTGAAGGGGAAAAATCAGTAGAAGTTTCCTTTCTGATCACGCGAGGTCCTGATATAAAGCTTAATGGAACTTACACGGTAAGAATTCGTTCGTTTGAAGACGATTTGAAAGCGGATAAGGAATGGCTTACAGCCGAAATGATTCTGGATGAAAATACTGCAGAGAACGTCAGTAAGCGGCTTAATATGCCAAAAGCCGGTCCGAATCTCAGTACTATTACCTGGAGCTTTTCCGAAGATGGGTTCATCCTTCCGTCAGGAACTGTCATGAGACCAACCGGCGCCCAGGGGAACAAGACTATAACCTTGATGGCAACATTTACTAGAGGCACTATTACCGATACCAAAACATTTGAGTTTATAGTAAAAGCGTCTTCTTCTGAGGAAGAGGAGTCCTTGCTGGAGGCAGATGTAAACTGGATAGAAAATGATTTTTTCCGATACAAAAATTTAGATGATATGAGGGAATACAATTTAAACCTTCCAGTTACGGGGCCAAACGGCAGCGCGATAAGCTGGGCTTCCTCCAACACGGATATTATATCGGTCACCGGAAAAGTAACCCGCCCGGCATTTTCGCGTTACAAGGGACATGCGCCGGTTACACTTACAGCAACAGTTACCAGACGAGATGCATCAACGGTAAAAACATTTGATATCAAGGTTTATCCAGACTATCCCACAAATCGTGACCGTGTGCTCTATTGCATAGAAAACAGTTTGACTGATGAAGGCGTGTTGCATGGCAATGACCCTTTATATGTGAAAACAAATCTTTATCTGCCGACCTCAAACGGTTATATTTATTACCAGGATATGTCAATAGGAAACTGCGTGATTTTATGGGAGTCATCCCATCCCGAGGTTATTGCGACTGACGGTACGGTGACACGGCCGCTGAAAGGGCAGCCAAGTGTTACGGTAACCCTGACGGCACACATATCATATTTCGAAGAAACAGAAGATAAAGTATTCACTTTTGTTGTTACACCCTTAGAAGAATATCCCCTTGCCATAAACTATGAAGATTTCAGCAACAAAGAAAGGCTGCAGTTTAACGGCGTTTCGGGAACTGCCGATACGACCAACAGATCTGGAGAATCCGTTACGGCCCTTAAGTTCAGTAACGGTACCGAATCTACTGGCGGCAGCGTCTTCACGAAAAACAGGATCCGATTGGGCGATAATCTTTCCTTCAGCACCGCCTTTACATTCCGCATAAATAATCTGACCGATTATTATGACCTTGAGAAAAGCGGTGCTTTTACCTTTACATTGCAGGGGGCCAGCAAGGATATATCCGCGGATAGCCTGAACGATACGACCATTAAACCCAGCCTGAGCATTGCTTTCACAACGAGCCGTTCTGAAAGAGGATCAGGGCAGTTATACGCAAATTACGTCAATATTAATGCCCAGGTCTTTTATAACGGGGATTACAGCAGAGCAACTGAAAAATATAGTATAGGAAGCTTTAAAGCAAATGAACAGATGGATTATCATACCATCTGGATAGAGTACGACGGTACCCGAAAGGTGCTTGAGCTATGGTTTTCTACTTCAGGAGACAGGCCGGATATCAACTATATGCATTTAGAGGTAGAAAATGTTGATCTGGGTGAGATACTCAGAGGCGCAGGAGATGGCCTGACTCTTGAGGATGTCCGTAATGTCTATGCAGGATTCATGGGATCAATGGGAGATGCCCGGGAAGACATTGAAATATATGACTGGTATTTAAAAAATGATTCCACGCCTATTAACAAAAAAATCTATGACTTTTATGATGTTTCAGATATAACGCTTTCTGCTGTCGCTTCTGAAGATTTACTGGAAAGCATACTAACAATTACTGTATCGGGAAAAGGTGGCCCCATGCCGGCGATACCGGTGGAACTCTATACTGATCGCGGTACCTTGAGCCGGTCTGTAGTTGAAACAGATGAACGGGGAGAAGCTACGATTGTTTTAAGTGGCTCTCATGTCGGCATAGCCCATGTCAAAGCCATAGCTCTAGGCGGTGCCATGGCCGAAACCGAAGCGCCACTTTCGGCGACAGACGAGGATGCTGTAGATTTTGACATTGCCTGGCTGAACGGCGCAGGGCTTACTTTGCTACTTAACGGCAACAGCGGACGCGATGACGTAAGCATATCACTGAACCTGCCTTCAAATGGCCCCAACCGGAGCGCCATAAGCTGGAGTTCCGACAATGCGCATATTAATGCAGAAGACGGTAGTATAACACCTCCCACTCCCGAGGAAGGCGATCAGCAGGTGACTCTTACTGCCACATTGTCAAAGAACACCACCGAAAAAACAAAGACTATCATTGTAACTGTCAAAGTCCCGGATTCATCTGCAGTTCCGGCAGACGATTCCGGGCTGACCGATGATGTGATTCTAAATGGAAACAGCGACTGGGACAGCATAATAACAGGTCTCAACATGCCAGCTACCGGACAATATGGTAGTTCGATCTCATGGACATCATCCAGCCAGCAGATCATAGCTCTTGATGGAACAGTCAACAGGCCTACCTACACCGAGGGTGACCAAACGGTTAATTTGACTGCTGTGATAAGTAAAGGCGCGTCCAGCATCACCAGGAATTTCACTGCGACAGTCAAGGCGCTTGACCCTAACGACCTGGAAGCTGTTAACCTGGATCACACCTGGCTCACATGGGATATTTTTAAGAAACTGAATACAAGCCAGCACAGTGTAACGAGTGGCTTATACCTGCCTGGTGAAGGACAGAACAGCACCAACATCAGTTGGACATCATCAAATACAGATTTTGTGGCCGTAAACGGTAATGTGGTCCAGCCGGCTTTCTCGCAGGGGAAAAAGAAGGTCACTCTGACAGCCACCATATCCAGGGGAACAAAGAGTGTTCAGAAGACTTTTGAAATAACTGTTGTGACCCTGGATCAGACCGATGGTGAAGCCGTGGAAGCCGATAAAAACTGGCTGGACATTTCGCGTACATTGGGGCAGAACCTGTCCGAGTTCTCCATTATGGAGAAGCTGGCTATTCCAGCTTCAGCTCCCAACGAGTCTGTGGTTACCTGGTCCTCGGATAAACCTGGATTCATATCCAACACCGGCGTGGTCACAAGACCTCCATCTACCCAGGGCCACCAAGTAGTGAAGCTCACGGCTGTATTCAAAAAGGGCAGTGCAGAGGCTACAAGGATCTTTTCTTATACGGTCCTTGCAGAACCGGACACTACCCCTCCCCAAATAACAGGAATGAATACTACCGATAATGGCACACAGCTTAAAAGCTATTTGCCCCCATTTGATAACCCTGTGCTTCCATGGAAATCCAACAGGATCTATATCAATTTTGACGAGGATTTGGAATACTGGCCAGTTCCAGGTGGCAATTACAGTATTGAAGGACCGGACGCACCATCATTTTGGGCATCGCGCTGGGAGAACAAAATCATATTTAATATAAACGGCCTTCTGAAACCCGGAGCGACTTATGTTCTTGTTATACCCGCTCGCTATGTGGGGGATAAATACGGAAATATGCCTGCTGAAGACATCAGGATACCTGTTCGTGTGGAGGAAAGGCCAGCTAGGACCATCCAGGTGATTTCATCCACCCCTGCCGACAGGGAAAAAGAAGTTTCCCTTGATCTGACAAGAGTTACTCTGAAGTTTAATTACAGCGATGTTATCAGGGGAGATAACTTCCGCTTTATTAAGCTGGAGGATAAATATGGAGCATCATTTGCTGCTTTTTCCGGTATTTCTTTGAACGGTGATGAGATCACCATTGATCTTAATAAGAGGCTCCAAGCTGGACAAACCTATAAGGTCATCATACCAGCAGGCACTCTTACCGATTATTATAAAAATCAAAACATTGAGCAGACCATACAGTTCAGAGCAAAGAACAGCCTGACCTTGCCCAAAATAGAAAGTGTGTACCCGCAAAAAGGTCAGACCGATGTTGATATTCATCAGCGCATCGATGTCGTGTTCACAGAAGTAACAGATCCCTCTGTTGTCAGGCTGTGGCTTAGGGATGAAAAAGGAAACAGCGTATCGACACTTGAAACAAGGAGCCTGGAGGGAAACAGAAAGAAAATCAGTATTATACCCTATCAACCTTTAAAACCGGATACTAACTATACACTTTTCGGACAGCATGATTCGGTTGAAAATCCATCTCAGATGGAATTTGAGCTGTCTTTCAGAACAGGGGAAAACAAGCTGGGCATAATACGTACGTCGCCGTCTGACAGGGCAACAGATGTTCCAATCAATGGAGCAGTTGAGATCGAATTTTCCGCACCTCCCATGAAGGGTACGGGATTTTCCGGTATAGAATTTACAGATTCAGAAGGAAATTCGGTGAGCTTCCATGGAGAAGAAAGGGGAAATAAAGCGCTTATAATCCCCGATTCAGACCTTAATGAGGATGAGGTCTACTTTGTCCGTATCTCGAAAGGGGCATACAAAGGCCAGGGCGACTTAACCAACGATGAGTATGAATTTTGTTTCAAAACAGATAAGAAGCTTGAGCTTCAGGCAGATTTGCCGGATATTCCTTCAACAGGATTGGTGGGTAAAACTTTCAGGTCAAGCGCAGACAGGATCGATAAATTAATTAAATCAGAAAACCATGAGGTTATATCTTATCAGTGGGATTTTGCTGACGGAAGCTCCGGAAGCAGTAAGGACCCGGAACACATATTCAGCCGGACCGGAGATTACCTGGTTAAACTGACAGTACAGGATAATAAGGGCTTCTTCTACGAGTTTGAAAAGGAAATCAGCATCATACCAATACAGGATGTAATGATGACCGTCAGCCGCGAAGAAAGCAATAGGCTATATATTGCAAAAGGCTGGCCTAATCCGAGCTTAAAATATAATATCCGTCTTGAGTGTGAAAATTTACCCGTACCAGGGGAAAGAATCAGCGTGGAACTCTATAAAAACGGAGTTTTAGTAAGAACATATGATGAGATTACATCCGACTCCAAAAATGCCTACACCTTTACCTTTACGGCAGAATCGAACTATGTCGGCAATTATCAGCTGGTTTTCACACATATATCACCGGGCGGAACCTTGAAAGTCCGCGAATCGGTCATCATTACAGCATATAATGCTACCAGTTATCTCAGAGTACAGCTGTACGACACTAAAAACGGTGAGATATACAGCGAAGCCGAATATCTGAATGTTAAAGTTGATGGCGCATCTAAAGTGGCTGTGAGGGAATGGATACCGTCATTGAATGAGTATGTCTATACTGTACAGGAACAGTTCCCGATTTTGAGATATTACAAGTTCGAGTTGCAGGGATTCCGTGAATATGGAAGCCAAAGAATGGCAGACTTTAGCAACAGCGATGGAATCCTTTATAATGTCGGCGAACTGGGAGATTTCTACTCGAGACCGCCGGTGAAGGCAGGATTTAAACCCAATGTTGGTCTTAACAAGCTGGTGAACGTGGATATTTTATATAAACCTTTCTTAATTGAGGGTGTAGATATGGGCACTACAACATTTGCTGTCGAAGGACAATGGGGTGGTCTTACTCCAGGATATTATGAGCTTAAGACAACCAGCGGCAAATTGCACAAGACATCAACGTCATACAGTTTTGAACTGCGCCCAGGCACTGATTTCAAAGCAGGAGACCAACTGATGATGCGTATGGTTTCCAAAAACGGCATCAGCAGCAATTGGGTGTATTGGGATCTGAAAGTACTGCCCAAGCCTAAAATTTTGGGCATGAATGTTAATGTAACTTATAAGGATAATAATTATTACTTATCGTTTAGTACGCCATTTGGCGAAATCATGGGAGGAGGAATACCTCTCCTTGACGATATTCCCTACCTGGACGGCGCAGAATTCGGTCTTGGCGGCGGTATGCCCTCCTTTACAGGTATCATCTACAAGGAAATAGCACTTAGCAATCCAAGAGTCTTGGTCGAGGCAGACTTTAGCGGGGAAGCAGCCTATAGTCAAAAGAATAAAACGACGGTTGGTTTAAATAAAAATAAGCACGTTAAAAAAGTAAAAACAATCGGTTATGAAGTGGAAATAAAGGTGGAAGGCTGGGTGTCATTATTCTATGACAAGCAGTCCGGCCAATGGAAGACCGAATATGTGATCATTGACGTAGGTGGATACGGTGGAAAATCCTGGTCAAAAGGATATAGTATTGCCGGGATTGTAGGTGTTGAAGGAAAGCTTGAGCTGGGCGCCTATATCGGAGGGACGCTTATTGTCGACAGACAGGAAAGCGGGTCCACGGAATACAGCGGAATCATAGAATTCAGCCCCGGATTGGAGGTTTCTGTGACAGGGTCCTATGGAATAGGTTCGGTAGGAGGCTATGTTTCGGCAGATCTCCCTGCCGAGCTGCACCTTCCCACAGGATATTTTGAGGTCGGGTTAGATATTGAGGCTAAAATCATAGCCAGCTTTGTAACTTATTCCACTCCCTTATATGAGAATAAACTGGTAAGTCTCCGCTGGAATAATGGTAAAGAAAAGGTTGTCTATAGAATGCTAGATTCTGCCGAGCTTTCTGATGAAGAAACACCGGAAACAGCAAGCACAGGGCTGAAACTAATGGACAGAAACTACCTTAACAGGGAGTCTGTCTGGCTGGGAGATAATGCAACAAACTCCATGTTAAGAGCAGAAGTAGCCTTAAGGGGATCATCCCTGTATTCCAGTGGTACTTCAGGTCCACAGTCAGGTGTTCTGATGGAGAATATATACCCCAACGCTGAGATTCAGCTTGTGCAAATGGGCGACGAGCTGTGGATGGTATGGACCGATGATAATCCAGAAAGGGATGCCGTTAACCGGACACAGCTGCGTTATTCAGTTTTTGAGAACGGTACATGGAGTGAGCCAGCGTGGCTTGATAACGACAACACAGCTGACTTCAGCCCGGCTTTGGCTTCTGTCCCCAGTGGAATACTACTGGCATGGCAGGATATTTCAAAGGAGATATCAGAAGAGGAAGGCTTAAGCGGTATGCTGGAAAACTCTGAAATCAGTGTTACAGCAAGTCCCTTCAGCACTGGCGGCAGTTTTAACATGGTGACATTAACCAATGATGATAAAATAGATCATTCTCCACGGCTTGCTGCAGACGGGAACAACGCTCTGCTTGTCTGGACAAAATCCGAAGGACTGGGCTTCACAGTGGGAGAAGACATGGACGACCTTAAAGCTACCGCAAACAGCGACAGCCTCTGGTTCTCAAAGTGGAGCGGTAGTAGCTGGAGTGAACCCGTGGAAATTCAAGGCTCCATGCCTTCGGTACTGGATTCATACCTTGCTGTGCACGAAAATCAAGGACTGCTGCTGTATACCCTTGATATGGACAGCGACATGTCCACATCGAAGGACAGAGAGATCTTTGCGGTGCTGTTTGACGGAGGCAGCTGGGGTACTCCCATCAGGATAACAAACAATGATTTGAACGAAATCAATCCGAAAGCAGCTTATATTAATGGTGACTGGTTCATTACATGGGTACAGGACGGAATTATACAGTACAAAGCAGGCTTGAGCGGTCAAACTGAAACCTGGGAAATTACAGAGAGCGTGCCAAACGATTATCAGCTTGCTGTTCTGGATGGCGAATATCCGCAGGTGGCTCTGGTATGCAAAAAGACAAGCGACGACCTTGCTCAAAGCCTATATGCCGCTTTCTATGACGCAGAGTTAGGAGTATGGAGCGGTGAGATCCTTCTGACCCAAGAGGATGGGTATATTCAAAATTTAAAACCGATGTTTGCCAATGACGGAAGGCTGACTGTATCTTATTCACAGGCAGAAGTAATAACCGAGGTTATCCCCGCTGAAATTGACGGTGAAGAGAAGCTGGTCGAAAAGAGCACAGTCAGTGATAAGGTCGATTTGAAAGTGATGACCTATGTCCCTGAGCATGACATGGCCTTTGATGAAGAAGAAGGCTTGCAGCTTTCCTCCGTGACTCCGCTTCCGGAGACAGTGATAACTGTTTTTGCTACTGTCGTAAACCAGGGAGATTTTGCTGAAGAGGTTATCGTTGATTTATATGACGGAAACCCGGAAGCCGGTGGCAGAAAAATTTCTTCATCGGATGAACTGACTATCCCCGCACGATCAGCCATGAATGTAGAACTGGAGTGGCTGGTACCTTCAGAGGAGAGGGTCGCATACCATCTCTATGCCGTTATCAGGCCTCAAAGAGATATCCTCGAAAAGGATGAGAGCAACAACACCATCAGCCTGGTAATCCAAACGGCTAATGTTTATGTGGATGGCCTTGTTTGTGAGAATGCGGCAAAGGATGATTATATCTTAAATGCTGTCATTATAAATAACGGAGCCAAAGCCATCAATGATATAGAAATAAATCTGGTACATATTGATAGCGGCGAGATAGTTAAATCAGAATCCATAAGGAAACTGGATCCCGGGCAGGAATTCCCTGTAAGTATGCTTTTCTCAGCCAAAGGTCTTGAAAAGGATGAGAACGGTAATATCAACATGGCTTTAAGGGCTGTCCTTCCCGACGGAGTGAATGAGCAGTCAAAAGATGACAATGTATTGACGTTTGCCCTGGTGCCCGCAGCGATCTTTGTGAACGGCGGATATCCTTCACCCGATGACACCCAGGTGCCCGTTGATTCGTCCATAACCTTAAGCTTCAATATGAATGTTGAAGAAGGAGCAGGGTTTAACCAGATCACCCTCGAAGACGAGGATTTGAATGTGATCGAGGTTATCAAATCTCTTGATGGAGATATACTGACAATAGCTCCTGCTAATCCATTAGCAAACAGCACTCAATATACGTTGACCATTCCGGCGAATGCTCTTGGGGATGCCTATGGGCATATCCTGGCAGGCCCTTACACCATGAGCTTTAAAACTACATCCCATTACCCTGAGGTGACCTTCGCCTGGCCGGGTGACGGGATGGAAGATGCAGACCTAAATACTGAGATCAAGCTGCTATTCAACCAGGATATCTCGAAAGGGCCGACATATAGTGATATTGCATTGTATGGTGTAAATGATACATTGGTACCGGCATCGGTATCTATCGACGATTCATGGCTTTACATCAGGTCGGCAGGAAGCCTAAGAAAGGATACAGTCTATTCTATTGTGATTCCGCGGGGTGCGGTCGCTAATGGCGATAAGGCTCTGCAGGAAGATTACATGCTTAATTTTACGACTGTCAACACCGGTGGTAATGACGATAATTCTGGAAATAATAGTAATAATAATTCGGGCGGTTCGAAGCCGACGGATTCATACAACGCCAATATTGGGGCAACCGGAAGCATGCAAAATGTTAAGCTTCCTGTTAAAGTTGATAGTAATGCCGGTAAGGCTTCGATTGATTTAGCAAAAATGGGAGAAGAAATATTTGCGGCAGATGAAAATATCGTAATCAGTGTTCCTTCCATTCCCGGAGTGAATGCATATACTCTTGAGATGCCGGCCAGCTCGTTGTCCCATCATAATGGAAAGGGTACACTTACTTTTGAGACTTCTGTAGGGAGTATAACCGTCAGACCCGGTATGTTGTCGGGGATGACAGGATTGGATGGAAAGACAGCGGGCATTAATATCGCTGCCGGCGATAAAACTAGGCTGCCAGATGAAATCAGAGAGGCAATTGGCGCTCGTCCGCTCGTCCAACTCACACTGACGCTGGACGGAGAGCAGATGGACTGGAACAATCCGTCATCTCCTGTAACTGTAACCATACCTTATACGCCTTCTGAAGAGGAGGGGGCAAATCCCGAAAGCATAGTGGTCTGGTATATTGACGGCAGCGGCCGTGTGGTATCGGTTCCCAATGGCCGTTATGATCCTGCCACTGGAACTGTAACCTTTATTACAACTCATTTCAGCCATTATGCGGTTGCATATTATCCTGTGAGCTTCAAGGATGTGCCTGCTGATGCATGGTATAAGAAAGCGGTGGACTTCATTGCCGCAAGGCAGATCACATACGGTACCGGAAACGGAAACTACAGCCCGACGGCAAAGATTACCAGGGGAGAGTTTATTACATTGTTGATGAGAGCTTATGATATAGCCCCTGACAATGATCCAACCGACAACTTTGAAGATGCGGGCAATACCTATTACACAGCTTATCTAGCCACAGCCAGGAGGCTGGGAATATCTAAAGGAACAGGCAATAACCTGTTCTCGCCAGACAAAGAGATTACAAGGCAGGAAATGTTCACCTTGCTGTATAATGCGCTTAAGGTGATTAACAGGCTCCCTGAAGGAAGCTCGGGAAAGACCCTTGATGACTTTACCGATGCAAAAGAAATCAGTTTATGGGCAAAAGATGCCTTGACGCTGTTTGTGGAGACCGAAACTGTAGTTGGTAGTAAGGGAAAATTGACTCCAAACAGTAACGCAACAAGAGCGGAAATGGCACAGATACTTATCAATTTACTATTAAAATATAACTAGATAGTGATTGTTATAAAACAGCTATCTTTGGACTGCTCCCTGTCAGACAGGGAGCAGTTTGTTTATGGATTCAGCAAAAGTAAACCGCTCGCCTCCGCACGCTAAAAATATGATTATTTTACTATATATTGTCGCTTTGTTCAATCGTCAATTACCGTTCAGGCAGAAATCCACTACCATTCGGGCCAAAAACGGTTTTATGGGGGACTTTTTTGCTATGCTAATGGGTAAGGAAAAACAAAATTAATCTAGGGGGTAAAATTACATGAGAAAGATACTACTTAGTATGGCAATGGCACTGTGTATGGTGTTTTGCCTGCTACCCACTGTGGCGACGGCAGAGATTAGATGGGGAGTGGGATTTGAATATAATACAGAGCTAAAGGTCCTGACCATTTCAGCCAACGAGGGGTTTGAGAATTTCAGAAAACTAAACTCTTACAGAAATGAGGTAACCTCAATTGACATTTCAACAAGCGTTACAAAAATTGGCGATGGAGCCTTAGCCGGCTTAATCAATTTACCCACCATTACGATCCCCGATAGTGTGACAGAAATAGGTGAAAGTACTTTTAATGGGTGCAAGGGACTCAAAAGCGTAACGCTCCCAAGCAACATAACCTCCATTCCGAAAACTGCCTTTTATAATTGCACCAGCCTGGAGTCCATCACAATTCCAAATTATGTGACCGCTATCGGTGATAGTGCCTTTGAGGAATGCAAAAAGCTCAGCACCATCACACTTTCAGAGAATTTGGAATCCATCGCTTATAGCGCCTTTTATGCATGCACCAGTCTAGAGTCCATCACAATCCCAAGCAAAGTGAACTCTATCGGTGCATATGTATTTTCAAGGTGCGATAGCCTTACTTCCGCCAACTTTCAGAATAGCATGAAAGATCTGCCCAAAGGTATATTTGAGGACAGCAGTAAACTAAGCTCGGTCACCTTGCCACGCAATCTGTTGACCATCGGCGATTTTGCCTTTAGTAATACTGGCCTGACGTCCATCAACATCCCTGAAACCTTGACCAAACTTGGCCAAGGGTCTTTTAGTAAGTGCTCAAATTTGTCTACCGTTATCTTTGAAAGTCCAAGTGCTTTGAAAGAAATCAAGGGAAGTTGTTTTTCAGGTTGCACCAGTCTAGAGTCCATCACACTTCCAGAGAATTTGGAATCCATCGGTAGTTTCGCCTTTCAAAATTGCACGAGCCTTACTTCCGCCAACTTTCAGAATACCATGACAGGTCTGCCCGAACATATATTTGATAAATGCAGTAAACTAAGCTCGGTCACCTTGCCAAGCAATCTGTTGACCATCGGCGATTATGCCTTTAGAAACACTGGCCTGACGTCCATCAACATCCCTGAAACCTTGACCACACTTGGCGCAGAGTCTTTTAAGAATTGCTCAAATTTGTCTACCGTTATCTTTGAAAGTCCAAGTGAGTTGAAATCCATCGGTAATAGCGCCTTTTATGGCACCAGTCTAGAGTCCATCACACTTCCAGAGAATTTGGAATCCATCGGTGAATCGGCATTTAGATTGTGCACGAGCCTTACTTCCGCCAACTTTCAGAATACCATGACAGGTCTGCCCAATTATATATTTGATGATTGCTATAACCTAAACTCGGTCACCTTGCCAAGCAATCTGTTGACCATCGGCGATTATGCCTTTAGAAAAACTGGCCTGACGTCCATCAACATCCCTGAAACCTTGACCACACTTGGCGCAGAGTCTTTTTATAATTGCTCAAAATTGTCTACCGTTATCTTTGAAAGTCCAAGTGCTTTGAAAGAAATCAAGGGAAGTTGTTTTTCAGATTGCGACAGTCTTAAATTCATCACAATCCCAAGTCAAGTGACGTCTATAGGAATATGGTCTGGTCTCAAGGATATTACCATAGTGATGGAACCAACAGTAGCTCCAACTATACAGAACAATTCACTTGATTTTACTAATTATAAAATTTACGTGCCTAAAGACGGCAAGGGCTACATTGAAACTAAATATTGGCGCAATACAGTGTCGGGTAACGTCGGTCTGACTAACCTTACACTGAGTAGTGGCGAACTTTCCTCGGCGTTTTCTTTGGATCAATATAGCTATACCGCAACGGTTCCCGCTGGCACCAGCAGCATCACCGTCACCCCCACCTCCTTGAGAGGAGAGACAATCACGGTAAATGGTTCCGCTGTCGCCAGCGGTAACGAATCCAATACAATTAACTTGACAGTGGATCCTACCATCGTAATTCAGGCTACATATGGTAGCACCACCGAAACCTACACTGTCGAGGTAACAAAGGTTGTGGATACCTTCGCGCTCGACACCCAGGTGACCGCACCCGCTAAAAATGTAGCACCCAACACCTCTACGATTAATACGGCTCAGTACACCGGCACGGTCAGTTGGAAAGACTCCTCCGGGTCCGCTGTGGGCAGCAAATTCCTCGGCGGCACAGCCTACACCGCCACCGTTACCCTAACACCAAACAAAGGCTACACCTTCCAAGGTGTTTTGGCCAATCAATTCACGTACCCGAATGCTACCGTTACCCACTCAGCCGGTGGCAGCGGAGATTTGATTGTGAGCATCGCATTCGACCGTACCACAAAGGCGGACGCGCCAACCGTCACCTTCTCTTTTGACGGAGATAATGCCAACAAGCTCATGGGCGCAAATAACACGATGCAATACAGCCTGGACGGCGAATCAACTTGGTACGATTGCAGTGAGAATATCACGTTAGCAGCCGATCAAATCTTAGCAGACAAAGATATCAAAGTGCGCATTAAAGCAACAGAAACCGCCGAAGCTGGTGAAGTTCAGACCATAGACATAACTAAGGCAGCAACACCCGATCTCACCGTAAGCAGCGCGACGGTGGGCGTCAAGGGTACCATTACCGGTGTGACTGACAAAATGGAATATAAATTGTCCTCCGTATCTACCTGGACAAGCGTCGATGGCAATCCCATTTATCTAGATCCCGGTGACTATCAGGTAAGGGTCAAGACCACCGGCATGGTACTGGCCAGTGAAATCAAAGAGCTGACAATAGTGTTTGAAAAGGGCACGCCTTGTGATTCGGATCTGACCTATTCCCTCACTGCTGAGGTGGTCTATGACGGTAATATCAAGCCCCTATCCGTGGAGGCTGGGCCGGGCAAGAATTTGGGCGAAATCACCGTTTATTACAATGGCAGCACTAGTGCTCCTGTTAATGCAGGCACCTACAGTATCACTGTAGACATTGCCGGTAATGATGAGTACATAGATGCAACCGGACTGTTGCTGGGTGATTACACTATTCAAAAAGCGAACCATACTGGCAACACGACAGCTTCTAAGACTGTTCGTGCAAACAAGGCGGAAACCAACCTGACAGTTGCGTTGCCCACAGACCTCCCCGAGGGGGCAAGCTTCGCTACGTCCGGCACCGTTGATGGCTCTACTGCGCTGATTGCCACCCACTCCCTGGAGGGCACAACGCTGACTTTTAGCACTGCCAGTTACGAAGCTTCCACCGCCACCATCACCATTCCTGTCACCGGAGCTAAAAACTACAACGATTATGTCGTGGTGGTTACCATTACCGCCGAGGACAAGGAAATAGTAATTATTTCCGGACTGACTGCCGCCTCCGATCTTGTCTACGACGGTTTGCCCCAGATAGGCTACACCGGCACCGTAACCGTTTCCGAGAGCAAGGTTCCGACCGACGAGCTGATCTACACCTACACCAGCACCGATGGCGGTGGCTATAACAGTACCGACGCACCAACAAATGCGGGTGCTTATAAATTGGTGGTTTCCGTAGCAGAAGACAACAATGACTTTGCCGGTGCACATGCAGACCTTGCTTTTATTATTGCGAAGCAGGAGATTGCAATACCCGCTGAGGATGGTACCGAGTTTACCTACAGCGGTGAGGAGCAGACATATGTCGTTTTTTCATCCGATGCGTACACTGTCAGCAACAATAATCAGACTAATGCGGGCGCATACTCGGTAACGGTGGCACTGACAGATAAAGCAAATATGCAATGGGCAGATGACAAAAATACGAACGACAAAACCTTTAATTTTGTTATCCAAAAGGTATCGGCTACAGTGATTGCAGACAATAAGACCAAGATTGAAGGTGAAATTGATCCTGTATTTACGTTTACTTCCAGTGGCTTCGTAAACGGAGAGAGCATTAACGGCGTCACCTTTAGCTTGACGGGAAGCACCATTACTCCTGAGGGCGGCACGGTTTCAGGTGGTGGAAATGGCAACTATAACATTACCTATGAAGTGGGGACGCTGACCATCAGACCCGCTCAGGAGGTTCTGGTAGAAATCATCTCCGCTGCAACGACTGCCAAAACCGGCGTCGTTGCTTCGGACAAAACTCCTGGTGAAGTGTCCAACGGACAAAAATTTGTGTCTGCCGAGCTAATGACTACTCTGAACAACGCCATTGCGGGTGCGCAACAACAGATAACTGAAGATGCAACCCCAAGCGACGATCCCGGGAATCCTGTCTTGGATGCTATTACGGCGCTGGACAATGCACTTCAAGCGTTTATCAATGGCATCCAGACCGGCACCATGTCCACTTCCACTTCCACTTCCACTTCCTCTTCCTCCGGAGGTGGATACACACCGCCCGAACCGGTGACTAAAATCGACAACGGCGGTAGTATCACTGGCGCAAACCTTGACCTGCTGGTTTCCAAGGGAAAAACCCTGACGGTAGACGGGGACAAGGGTGAGACGCTTGTGTTTGACACCGAAGCCCTCAAGGGCATCGGCGGCCACGCCTCAGGTGATATCAAGGTGGAGATAAAGGATGTTTCCTCCGAGCATCAGCAAAACCTCCCCGGCAAGCAGGTGTTCTCCCTGACGGTTTCCTCCGGCAACAGCACTATTTCAAACTTTGGCGGAAAGGTCATCGTTTCCCTGCCATATGAGCTCAAAGTAGGGGAGACCGCGGACAAAGTGACCGTCTGGCACCTTGCAGACGATGGCACTATGACCGAAATCCCCTGCACCTACGACCCAGTGACAAAGCTTGCTACATTTGAGGTAACCCATTTCTCCATGTATGCGGTAGGCGTGGCCGACGCGGCGACCTGGAGCAATCCCTTCTCTGATGTGAGTAATAGCGATTGGTTCTATGGCGCAGTGGAATTTGCCAACCGAAATGGCCTCTTTGCGGGCACTGGTGCAGACACCTTCTCGCCCAACAGCCCCATGACCCGCGCTATGCTTTGGACGGTGCTGGGCCGCTTGGACGGACAGAGTCTCTCCGGCAGCGGCGTATTTGACGCCGCACGCAGCTGGGCCATGGGCGCCGGCATCACTGATGGCACCAACCCTGACGGCAGTATTACAAGAGAACAGATGGTCACAATTCTGTGGCGGTACGCCGGGTCACCCAATACCGGGGATGAGCTAAGCAAGTTCTCTGACGGGAAAAACGTGGCAAGCTACGCTGCGGATGCAATGGCCTGGGCGGTGGAAAAAGGTATTGTGACGGGCGCGAACGGCGCTCTGATGCCGAAGGACAACGCCACCCGCGCACAGGTAGCTGCCATTCTGCAAAGATTTATCAAAGAAACGGCAAAGTAAATAGTATAATAAAGGGAGTGCCCAAAACGAAACGTGAGGCACTCCCTTTTTTGATCGGAAAAAAGCGGGAGTTTATACATAAATATTGATGTTGTGTTTTGAGGAGTTGAAATTGGAAGGGTTTAGATTAAAATGCCATCTGTCTGAGGTCTGGTTTTTAGAATAAAATATAGATGACATAGATATATTTAAATAATTACTTGATGCAACCTATACTCCAAGTGACATACGATATCCTACTGGCCTTAGATTGTTGAATGAAGCACAGACTAGAGAAACATGACCACGTCCACCGTTAATATCGTTAAATATTTTATACCTATACTTTAAAATGAGGGTTGCAGTTATTATGTATACGAGTTAAAATGTCCATAGTTTCCTATTAAAATTTATCACTACAATACTTGACGACAAAAAAGATATAAGGAACGGAAAAGGGGAATATTATGGGAATTTTATTAGGTAAGACAGCAATTATAACAGGTGCAGGCCGCGCTGTTCTGAGTGATGGCCGCTGTGGTTCTATCGGCTATGGAATTGCAACAGCTTATGCCAAGGAGGGGGCAAATTTGGTCCTCACTGGTCGT